>CAYPUS010000009.1:7553-29261 GCA_964413815.1 uncultured Aquabacterium sp.
CGCAGATCCGCCTCAATGTCGGCGTGTTCATGAACGGCCTGTTCCGCCAGGGCGCCTTCCAGGGCAGCACGCCCCAGGAAGCCTATTTCGTCAAGTGCGACAGGGAGACCACCACGCAGGCCGACCGCAACCTCGGCATCGTGAACATCGAGGTCGGATTCGCGCCGCTCAAGCCCGCCGAGTTCGTGGTCATCACGATCCAGCAGATCGCGGGCGATCTGCAAACCTGATTGGGAGTACGTGTCATGGCAAAAGGCTTCGTCGTCAATGCGCATCGCTTCGACCCCTACAAGAACTTCAAATTCCAGCTCATGTGGGACGGCCGCGTGGTCGTTGGCGTGAGCAAGGTCACCGCCCTCAAACGCACCACCGAGGTGGTCAAGCACCGCGAGGGCGGCGACAACTCGACCGATCGCAAATCACCCGGCCGCACCACCTACGAGGCGATCACCCTGGAGCGCGGCATCACGCACGATCCGGAGTTCGAGCGCTGGGCCAACCTGGTCCACCCATTGGAAGACCCGGGCATGGACCTGAAGAACTTCCGCAAGGACCTCGTGCTGCTGATGAACAACGAGCGCGGGGTGACCGTCAAGCGCTACAAGCTCTTTCGCTGCTGGGTCAGCGAATACCAGGCGGTGCCGGACCTCGATGCCAACGCCAATGCCATCGCCATTGAAACACTCAAGCTCGAACTGGAGGGCTGGGTGCGGGACGAGGACACGCCCGAGCCCGATGAGAACAGCCCCGTGCCGGCCGTTGGGTGATGTGATGGGCTGATGTGATGACCCGATCCTGCCTGCCGCCGCCCCGCCCCTTCGGCCTGTCTGCCGCCGACCTGGCGATCGACTTCGTGCGCACACCACGCCCGTGGCTGGTGACCGAGGTGCTGGCCGCCTGCCATCCCGGCGCGGACCCCGCCATGTGGTGGGATGCGACCGTCGGCCGCCGCACCGCGGCGCTGCTGGGTTTGATGGATGGTGCGGCGAGCGGGGGTGCGGAACACGCTGAGGGCGGACAAGCGCCGCCCCCCACGCTGGTCTTGACGGCGCCCTGCCCGCATTGCGCCGACCGCTTCGAGGTGGCGCTGCCGATTTCGGCGCTGCTGGCACTCGAAGGCGCGCAAGACACGGCGCTCGACGTGGGCCTGCCAGACGGCCGCACGCTGCGCCTGCGTCGCCCGACCGGGGCCGACCTGCGCGCCTGGTGCGAAGACGGCGCGCTGGATCCGGCCCGTTTGCTGGGCGCGCTCATTGTGGACGGCCAGGCGCAGCCAGGTGATGCGCCCGTGCTGTTTCAGGCCCTGGCCGATGCCGATCCGCTGGTGGACTTCGAGGCCGCGTGCCGCTGCCCCGCTTGCGGGCGGGAGGCTGACTGCGCGGTGGACCTGGAAGCCCATGTGCTGGCCTGGCTTGCCGCGGGTCAGCGCCGCCTGCTGCGCGAGGTGCACACCCTGGCCTCGCGTTACGGCTGGCGCGAGGACGAGATCCTGGCCGTGCCGCCAGCGCGGCGTGCCCGCTACCTTGCGATGATCGAAGGCACGGCATGAGCGACTACCTGGCAGCACTGATGCGCTCGGCCGGACTGGGCACGACGGCGCCGACCCATGGCCCGAGCGGCGAGCAGGTGCCCGATCCGTTCGAGCCGCAGCAAATCGAGACGGTGGACGAAGCGCCTGTTTCCGCGGCGGCCGTCGCCCCGGTCGCAGACGATGCGGAAGCGGCGTCCGCCGCTGCGCGACCCACCGTGCAGGCGGCCACGCAGCGCCCCGTGGTGGCGACACCAGGGCCACAGGCGCATGTGGCTGCGCCTGGCTTGCCCGAGTCCAGCGGCACGGCCGACCAGCGCGTCGGCCAGGCCCTGCCGCCACGCAGCGAAGATGGCTTGCACCCGGTCGTGCAGGCCGCGCTGCGCTGGGTAGTCAGCGGCGGTGCGGGGCAGCCGCCGACACCGCCCTCCGCCATGGAGCCCGAGGCCATCACCGCACCCGCCACGGCTCCTGGCACAAGGTCGGTCGCGGCGTCCGTCACATCACCACATCCTGGCGCCCGGGACCCATCCAACACGACACCCTTGCAAGACATGCCGCGGCCGGTCGCTGTGTCACAAGCGTCCGATCTGGCCGCACGCCCGGTGCACAACACCTCACCTGCTCGTGAGCGCGACCCCGCACCGGCGCGCACGGCCGCCTTCGACCCGGTCCCGTCTGCGCAGGCCACACCCGCATGGCCTCCCCGCGCTGCGCCACCGTCACCGGGTGTCGAGGTTCACATCGGCAACCTGCATCTCCACATCGACCCGCCGGCGGCAGCGCCCGCCTCGCCCGTCGCGCCCACATCCGCGCGCCCCGCACCATCGCCCCGCGCACCGCGCGCGACACCCGTTCACAGCAGCCTCGCACGCAGCCGGCTGCAAAGGATCTAGCCATGGCCGCCGCCGACACAGGCAGGGCGATCGGCGCGGTGACGCGTTTGCTGCGCGACCACCTCGTGCGCCGCGGCTTCGAGGTCAGTGTCGGCCGGCCTGAAGACGCGGCCCGCAGCAACACGCTGGCCAAGCTCAACCTCTTCCTCTATGAAACCAGCTTCGACCCTCACCTGCGCAACGTCGAGTTGCGGCGCGGCGAGCCACCACCGCTGTGGCTGGTGCTGCGCTACCTGCTGACCGCCTTCGACACCGACGAGTTCAGCGACAGTGCGGACGCACATGAACTGCTGGGCCGCGGCATCTCAACCCTGCACGAGCTGAGCGCGCTGCGCCTGGTGCCGCCTGTGCTGGCTGCTGTGCAGGCGCCGCTGCAGGACAACCCCGAGGTGCTGAAGCTGTCCTTCGGTGAGGCCACGGCCGATCTGTTGTCCAAGCTGATGCAAGGCGCGGAGGAGCACTACCGCCTCTCGATCGCATTCGAGGTGCGGCCGGTGATGATCCTGCCCGCCGTGCCCAGCACATCGACGCTGCTGGTCGGCATCGACTATTCGACGACCCCGCCCACCGAGATCGGCCAAGAGGGCGTGGTGATCGATGTCATGCCCTCGCTGGGCCCGGGGCTGGACCGCATCGAGCCCGCCGCGTTCGAGGTGGGCGCCGAGGTCGAACTGTTCGGCGACGACCTGCACGGCACGGCGGTCGAGGCGGTGCTGGGCGATCAGGTGCTGCAGGTGTTGGAGCGCCGCGCCGACCGGCTGCTGGTGCGCATCGAGGGCGCGCCCGGCACGCCGATCGCCGATGGCGGCACGCTGTCGGCCGGTGAGCATGGCCTGGCGGTGCGCCGGCGGCTGTCGCCCACGCGCGTGCGAACGGGTGGCTTGCAGTTGGCGCGCTTGCTGCCCACCGTGAACACGGCCACGTTGATCGGGGCCGACCTGCACATCACCGGCCGCTTGCTGGGGCGGGGGCCGACGCAGAACGCCACCGACGACGTGGTGGTGGCGCTGTACCGCGATGGCGCCACGGTGCGCCTGTTCGACACCGTGGCCGATGCCTCGACCCAGGACGAGATCGTGGTGAGCGGCGTCACCGCCGCGGGCTTGCCGGCCGGCCAGTACCACGTGATCGTCAAGATCAACAACATGCAGGCGCGCGTGAGCCCGCGCGTCACACTGCCATGAGCGCGCGCGAATACGCCACCTTCCAGGCCGGCCTTGATGTCGCCGACCCTTGGGCCGCCTGGGCGCTGGCCCAAGCCACGCTGCGCCTGCGGCGGGAGGTGTGCTGGCTGTGGCGAGAGCGTGCACAGCAGGCCGGGGCGCCTGATGCGGCCGGTTCGGCCGGCGCCGCCGGGGGGCTGCCACCCTCGGTGTCGCCCGCGCTGGCCAGCCTGGACCTGCTGCGCTACGACGCCGCCAAGCAGGCCTTCTTCGCAGAAGATGCGACCGCACGCTACCTGAGCGAGCGCATCACCGCCGTGCCGCCGCCCCCACAGGCGCAGCGCGGCGGCTTCGGATGGGTGGTGCGCGAGCTGCAGTTGCAGGAGGTCGACGTTTTCGTGCTGGCGCTGGCGTTGCTGCCCGCTGTGGACAGCGCGGCCGGCGCGGTCATCGCTTGCTGCCACAACGATGCCCAGCGCACCGAGCCCACGCTGGGCCTGGCGCAGCGCCTGTGGCCGGCGCCGCAAGCGATGCTGGCCTTGCACGATCCTGGCCATCCCTTGTTCACGCATGGGCTGCTGACGTCGCCCACCTCTGGCTGGGACAGCGTGCTGCAGGTGCCAGCGATGGTCGCGCGTGAGTTGCTCGGTGGCGCCGCGTTGGCCGCAGCGGTGACGCCGCGTTTGCCTGCGGCATCCGCAACGCTTGCCACCCCTGCACTGCGCCGTGTGATCCCCTTGCTCGCACCCGCTGGCGCCCCCTTGCGGGAACAGGCCGCACGCATGGCCGCCCAGCGCAACCTTGCGCTGATGGTGCCGCAGGCCGCCGCGGTGACCCCCGAGCGCACCGCTGCGATGATGACCGTGGCCTGGCTTCGCGGTGCCGCGCTGCTCTTGCCTGCCCATGCGCTGCGGCCGACTGATCCGCATGGCGTGGATGCCCAAGCGCCCGCCCTGCCCCTGCCCGCCCTGCCGGTGACGGTGATCGTGGCGCTGCACGACCGCGGCGCCATCCCTCGTCTGGGAGAAGGTACGCTGCCTGCGGTGGCCCTGCCCGGGGCGACCTGGCCGCAGCGCCTGGCGGCCTGGCAGGCCGCGCTGCCGGCGCTGGCCGACAACCCGGTGCTGGCCGAAGCCGCCACCCGCCTGCGCGGCGAGGGCGAGGACATCGCCCGCATCGCCGCAGAGCTTGCGGCCAATGGCCACGTGCCGCTGCGTGAGGAAGTGCTGGCTGCCGCGCGCGCAGACCTCGACCTGGGCGCGCTCGCGCAAGCGGTTGTGCCGCGCTTCACGCTGGGCGAGGTGATGCTGCCCGCCCAGCAGGCACGGCAGCTCCAGGAGATCGTCACCGCCATACGCAACCTCGGCCGCGTGCACCACCAATGGGGCACCGCCCTGGCCTGGAACGAGGCGGGGCTGACCGCGCTGTTCGCCGGCCCGCCGGGCACCGGCAAGACCATGGCCTGCGAGGCGCTGGCCAGCGCCTTGTCTTTGCCGCTCTACCGCATCGACCTCTCTCAGGTCGTCAACAAGTACATCGGCGAGACCGAGAAGAACCTCAAGCGCCTGTTCGATGCCGCGGACAAGTCCGACGTGATCCTGCTGTTCGACGAGGCCGATGCGCTCTTCGGCAAGCGCACCGAAGTCAAGGACGCCCACGACCGCTACGCCAACCTGGAGATCAGCTACCTGCTCGAACGCATGGAGCGCTTCAAGGGCCTGGCGGTGCTGGCCACCAACCGGCGCAAAGACCTGGACGAGGCCTTCCTTCGCCGCCTGCGCTTCGTGGTCGAGTTCCCGCTGCCCGGGGTCGAAGAGCGCAAGCGCATCTGGCAAAGCGCGATCCCGCCGGGCGTGGACGGCAGCGCGCTCGATCTCGATTTCCTGGCGCAGCGCTTTCCCATCGCGGGCGGGCACATCCGCGCCATCGTCTTTCAGGCCTGCCTGCAAAGCGCCGATGACAACGCCCCCCGCGTGCTGGCGATGCCGGCCGTGGTGCGGGCGGTGCAACGCGAGTACGACAAGCTCGAGCGCAGCTCCAGCCTGGATCAGTTCGGGCCCTATGCGGCACTCGTCGAAACAGAAAGGGGCCTGCGATGACCCATCCACCCGCACCGGCCCGTGTGCGCATCGACCACTTGACGCTTGACCTGCGCGGCAGCGACCCAAGCACCGCACGGGCCGCAGCGCCGCTGCTCGGCCAGGCCCTGGGCGCAGCCCTCGGTGGCCGCAGCTTCGGCGGTGGCGGTGGCGGTGTACCCATGACACCGGCCACCCCGGCCGAAGCCTTGGCCGCCCAGATTGCGAAGCGACTGGCCGGCCACATTGAAGGGCAAATCGCTCGCCACGGCGGCGGCCCCATCACCGTCCCATTGGCCAGCGGTTCGCCGCCCAATCCTCGGAGCTGACCCATGCTGCGCGGCGCCTTGATCGAATACGGCAGCGGCCTGATCGGGCCGATCCCGAACGTGGTGATCTTCCAGTTCAACCCGGAGTCGCTCTCGCGCGCCATGCAGGTGCCGCAGCGGCCAAGCGGCGCCACGCAACGCGAGACCACCCAGGCGGGCGAGAAGACCTTCGAGCGCATCACCTTCAAGGCGCAGTTCAGCGCCGCCAACATGCTCGACGAGGACAAGCTGCTGGCCCGCATGTTCGGCATCGGTCCGCAACTGGCTGCGCTCGAAAAGATGGTGCTGCCCAGCGCCAAGATCGCGGGCGCCATCGGTGCCGTCATCGACAAGATCGCGGGCGCCATCAGCCCGCCTTCACCACCTGCCCAGCCCATCCCGCGCGAGACCTATCCGCGCATCCTCTTCATCTGGGGCCCCACGCGCGTGCTGCCCGTCGTCATCGAGGCGATGACCATCGGCGAGCAGGAATACGACAAGCTGCTCAACCCGGTGCGCGCCGAGGTCGACCTGACGCTGTCGGTGATCGCCGTCGAACAGTGTTCCGACGACATGCTGGCCAAGGGCGCGCTCGAGTACTCGACGATCGCCAAGGAGGCGATGGCCATCGCCAACCTGGCCAACACCGCCGAGCAGATCGTCGAGCTGATCCCGATCTGAAGGAGCCACCATGTTCCTGCCCAACTCCCGCTACGCCAAGGTCGCCATCGTGAACACGCGGCTGTCCACGGGCGAAGAGGTCACCGCGCTCAAGCTGCGCAAGCTCACGCCGCTCGAAGGCCTGCCGCGCACCGTGAAGGCCGGTGACCGGCTCGACCTCATCGCGCACGAACTGTCGGCCGATGCCACGCAGTTCTGGCACATCGCCGATGCCAACACCGCGTTGGACAGCCGCGAGCTGGTCGCCGTGCCTGGCGACACCTTGCTGGTTCCCAAGGAGTGACAGCGATGAGCGGCGCACGCTTTCGGCTCTGGCTCGGCGACCGCGAGGCGAGCGCCGACGACCTCGCGCGCGTCGAAGAGATCGAGGTGACGCAGGAGGTCGACCGCTTCTGGGAAGCGCGCCTGAAGATGACGATGTGCCTGGACGCGCAAGGCCGCTGGCAGCACCGCCCCGATGAAGTGGCGGCCAGCGCCTTCACGCGCGTGCGCATCGAGCTGGATCCGGGCGATGGCCGCTTCGTCGCACTGATCGACGGGCCCATCGCCAGCTTCGATTCGCAGCTCGATTCGCAACCGGGCCGCAGCACCGCGACCTTCGTGGTGCGCGACGACAGCGTCTTCCTCCACCGCGAGGAGGCCAACGAGGTCTATGAGAACCGCCGCGACAGCGAGCTGGCCGATGAACTGCTGCGCAGCGTGCCGCAGATCGTGCGCGCCAACGTCAACCCGCCCACCGAAGGCACGCACGAGAACACCACGCGGCGCGGCACGGTGCTTGATTTCCTCGGCCGGCTGGCGCGCAGCAACGACCGCCGGGTGTACGTGCTGCCGGGCGAGGAACGTGGCCAAAGCATCGGCTGCTTCCTGCCAGACCCCACCGAGCCCGAAGCCGGCTGGTCCCCGCTGCGCCTGATCGGCGCGCAGCGCAACCTCGGTGACGCGACCATCACCGAGGACAGCGAATCGCCCGAGCGCAGCAGCGCCAGCACGCTGCGCCTGTCCGATGGCTCGCTGGCCTCGTTCGAGACCGGCGCCGTGGCGCTGGGCATCTCGGGTGACCGGCCCGCCGTGCCCGATGAGGACGCCGCCTTGCGCCAGCTGCCCCCCGACGAGGCCCTGCGCGAAGACCCGGCACCCGCGGCCGGCGCCCGCGCCCGCTCCGCGGCCCAGGCCTACACGCTCAGCAGCCGCGTGGTGCCCGGCTGCTATGCGGCGGTGCTGATGCCCTACCGGCGCGTGACCGTGGAATGCGGCAGCACGCCCTACAGCGGCCACTACCTGTTGACCAAGGTCGTGCACCGCATCACGCCGCACCTGTGGACGCAGGAGTTCGAGGCCACCAGCGACGGCAGCACCGAAGTGAGCAGCGCCCCTGTCGCCGAGATCGCCGGCGGTGGCCTGTCCCTGTCCTTCTCCGCCAGCGTGGGGGTGTTCTGATGACAACGAACCACGACGACATCACCACGCAGCTCGTGCGCCGCAGCACGCAGCTCTTCTTCGGCAAGTACCGTGGCAGCGTGACCGACAACGACGACCCCGAACACCGTGGCCGCATCAAGGCGCGTGTGCCGGGCGTGCTGGGTGGCACCGTCACGGGATGGGCCCTGCCCGCTCTGCCCTTCGCGGGCGATGGCCATGGCCTGGTCATGCTGCCCAAGGTCGACGCCACCGTGTGGATCGAGTTCGAGGCGGGCAATCCGGACATCCCGATCTGGACCGGCTGCTTCTACGCCGGCAACGCCAAACGCCCCGAGCCCGACGGTGTCGATGCGCGTTCGGTGACTTCGGTCAAAGGCCACAAGCTGGTCTTCGACGACGCGGAGGACAAGATCACCGTGGAGCACAGCAGCGGTGCGCGCATCGAGCTGAGCCAAACCGAGATCAGCATCGAGATCACCGGCAGCAAGATGGTGATGAGCCAGACCAGCATCACCTTCAACGACGGCGTGCTGAAGATCGGCCCCGGCGGCCTGAGCCTGGCCAACGGCGCCATGACCCTGGGAGTGCCACCGACATGAGCCCGCTCCTGACCATCGGCAGCACCGTGATGTGCCCGCATGGCGGGCGCGCCGTGCTGAGCACCGCCAACACGCAGGCCACTGTGCGCGGCCAGGCGGTGCTGCTGCAGACCGACCGGCACACGATCGCTGGCTGCCCCTTCTTCATCGGCACGGTGGCCTCGCCCTGCATCTCGATCCAGTGGATGACGGGTGCGACGCAAGCCAAGGTCAACCAGACCCCGGTGCTGCTGCAAACCAGCGTCGGCCTGTGCCTGAGCGCCGCGCAGGCACCGCAAGGCGTCGCGCTCATCGTGCAGACGCAGACCGATGCTTTGGGAGTGTGACCATGTTGCGCCATGGCCGCCATCTCGCCTTCCCTTTCCGCATCGGCACCGATGGCCGCACGGCCGCGCCGGCCGACGACTTCGATCATCTGCGCGACGAACTGCTGCAACTGCTGCTGACCAGCCCGGGCGAACGCCTCTTCCTGCCCGAGTTCGGCGCAGGGTTGCGCCGGCTGGTTTTCGAGCCCGCCTCCGACACGCTGCGCGGCGTGCTGCATGCGCGCATCACCAACATGCTCAGCCGCTGGCTGGGCCACCGGCTGAGCGTGGAACTGATCGAGGTCGAGATTGACCAGTCCTTGATCGAGGTGACCGTCAAGTACCGCCCGGCCGGCAGCCCCGACTCGCGGGTGCTCAAGTTCCAAAGGAGCGGCGCATGACCGCCATCGTCTCGCCCGACCACCGCGCCGACCGGGCCGACACGCTGGCCGCGCTGAACCTCAACGGCCTGCGCCTTGCCCTGGTGGCGCTGGCGCCGGGGCCCCACCCCACACATGCCTTCATCGAGCTGCACTTCTGGAACAGCCTGCATGTGGCCGCGCTGCTGGCCGACATCGCAGGCGCGCCCAATCCCGCCGTGCGTGCGCGCCAGGTCTTCCCCATCCGCGGCGGCCTGCGCGTGCGGGCCGGCAACCTGCCCGGCCAGGTGCAAGTGACGCAGGTCTCGGCGCTGGATGCCACGCGCCTGCGCCTGCGTGTGGAGCCGGTGGGCGACTACAGCACCTACACGCTGGAATTGCTCTGGGACGGCAGCCGCATCGACCCCTTCTTCGCCAGCATCGGCTTCAAGTTCCGCCCCGGCTGCTTCACCAACGACTGCGCGCCCCCCATGCCGGGCCGCCCTGCTGAGCCAGGCCCGACCATCGACTACCTGGCCAAAGACTACGAGTCCTTCCGCCACACGCTGATGACCGCGATGGCGCAACGCGTGCCCGGCTGGCAGAGCACCAGCGAGGCCGACCTCGACCAGGTGTTGATCGACCTCTTCGCCGCGGCCGCGGACGAGTTGAGCGACCAGCAGGACCGCACCATGGGCGAGGCCTACTTGGCCACCGCCCGCAAGCGCGTCTCCCTGGCCCGCCATGCGCGGCTGGTCGACTACCACCTGCACGAAGGCAACCAGGCCACGACCTGGCTGGCGCTGGAGGTCATCGCGGGTCAGGCGCCCTTCCGCCTGGATGACCGCCAACTGGTTGTGTGGACGGGGGCCGAAGAAGCGCTGCCCGAATCGGTGTTCTTCGCCACGCGCGAGCACTGGCTCGATGCCGCGCAGCGCCAGCGCTTCGATCCCCTGGTCAATACCCTGCACCTGCACACCTGGCGCCGCGCCCAGCCAGCCCTGCGCGCCGGCAGCACGAGCGCCGACCTGGTGCCCACCGTGCCCGGCGCAGGCCAAGCCGAGGCAGACGCCTTGCGCGACCTGGTGCGCGACGGCCTGCTGCCGCAATTGCTGATCGCCGAGCGCCTGAACCCGCGCACGGGCCAGACCCCGGGGCGCGATCCCGCCAAGCGCCAGTTGCTGCGCCTCATCCCCGGTGCCATCGGCCCGGAGGCCGCGCAGACCGTGCACGACCCGGTCACCAACACCTTCCTCGTGCGCGTGCACTGGCGCGAGACCGATGCGCTGCGCCATGACTACAGCTTCACCACCTTCTGCGGCAGCGGCGGCACGCCGGTGGACGATGTCTCGGTCTTCCACGGCAACCTGGTGCCGGTGCATGAAGGCAGGCCCATGGAAGTCTTCTTCCACGAGCCCGGCAGCGCCCTGCCGCCCGATCAGCCGGAGGTCAAGCAGCGCCACTTCCTGAGGCTGGATCGGCGGGGCGACGGACAGGACTGGATCCTCGCCGCATTGCCCGAAGGACCTCTGGCCTACCTGCCCACGCCGCCCGGCGGTGAAGTGCCCGTCCGCTCCACGCTGCAGGTGACCGTGACCGAGCCACCCGCTGTGGTCAGCAACTGGGCCGAGACCGCATCGCTGGTGCACGCGGACGACAGTGCCGAAGCGGGCGAGCGCTTCATGGTCGAGACCGACGAGCGCCGTCGCAGCGTGCTGCGGCTCGGCAACGGCACGAACGGCCGGTTGCTGGCCGCCGGTGCCGTCGTGCATGCCGTCTACCAAGTCGGCAGTGGCCCCGACCGCAGCGGCGGCAGCGCCGGCAATGTCGGCGCCGACCAACTGGTCTTCACACGCGATCTGGGCGGCCCGCTCACCGGCGCCATCGCCCGCGTGTGGAACCCGTTTGACGTCACCGACGGCCGCGACCCCGAGGACGCAGAGAAGGTGCGCCGCAACGCCCCCGAGGCCTTCCGCGCACGCCAGCTCCGCGCCGTCACCTTGGGCGATTACGTGCGCCGCGCAGAGGAAGTCGAAGGCGTGTCTCGCGCCGCCGCGCGCTATGCCTGGACCGGCAGTTGGCGCACGGTGCGCATCACCATCGACCCGACAGGCACCACCCGCTTCGACGACGCGCTGCGCGAACAGGTGGCCGCGCACCTCGAAGCGGTGCGCCTCATCGGCGAAGACATCGAGCTGCGTCCGCCCCGCTTCGTGGCGCTGGCCATCGAGGTCGTGTTGTGCGCACTGCCCGAGTACTGGCGCGAGGACCTGCGCGCCCTGCTGGAAGAAGAATTCTCCGACCATTACACAAGCGACGGCCGCATGGGCTTTTTCCACCCCGATGCCTGGACCTTCGGGCAAGCGCTGCACCGCAGCCAGATCGAAGGCCGGCTGCACCAGGTGGTGGGCGTGGCCCACATCAAGTCCATCCGCATGAAGCGCTTCGGCACCGCCGGGCCTGGCTCGGCCACGACCGAGATGCTGCCGATGGACGCCGACGAGGTCGTGCTGCTGGCCAACGACCCCGATGCGCTCGAAGCCGGACTGATCCGCTTCGAGATCCATGGCGGACGCGGATGAGGAACTGCCATGAGCTGCGATCCACTCTTTCCCGACAGCTTCGTGTTCCCACGCCGGGCCGACAACCGGCCGGGCCTGCCGCATGTGCGCTACCGCATCGGCCGCTATGACGAGTTCCTGGCCGCGATGCGGCGCCACATCGACAGCGCCGTCGAACTGTCTGCCTGGACACACCGGCAGGCCGACGATCCCGGCATCGCCCTGCTCGAAGGCGCGGCCATCGTCGGCGACATCCTCAGCTTCTACCAGGAGCACTACGCCAACGAGGCGTTCCTGCGCACCGCGCAATGGCGCGAGAGCGTGTCGGAACTGGTCCGCCTCACGGGCTACCGGCTCGCGCCCGCTGTGGGCGGCCGCGCCACCTTCGCGATCGAGGTGCGTGGCCAGGCGCCGGTCACGCTGCGCAAGGGCTTTCCCATCAAGGCCGATCTGGCCGATGTGCCGGACGCGGCGCAGTTCCAGGCGGCGGAAGAAACCATCGCCTGGCCGCAGCTCTCGCGCCTGAACCTGTACCGCCGGCGCCTGCCGGGCCCGACGATCAGCGCGCAATCCAAGACACTGGAGCTGCTCGCCGTCGACGGCCACGCGGATGCCCTCAGCCGGCTGGCCTTCGACCTCAAGAAGGGCGATCAGCTGCTAATCGTGCCGGATGAGAACATGTACTCGACCCCTGGCACGCCGTGGACCCCTCAGCGCGAGCCGCAGCTGCTGAAGGTGGCCAAGGTGACGCCGCTGCTTGGCCGCGTGCAGGTGGAACTCGAAGCCCCGCCCGCCGCCGACTGGCCAGGTGTGGTGCGCGCCTGGCGCATCGGCCGCAGCTTCCGGCACTTCGGTCACAACGCGCCGCCGACCGTGACGACGGCGGACACAGGCAGCGGCGGGGTCGTCAAAGGTAGCATCAGTGTGGGCACGCGCTTCGTTCGCTACATCTACTACAGCGACTCCACCTTCGGCTTTGGCGCCAACTACACGCCGCTGTCACGCGAGCAGATGCCGCTGGACGTGGAAGCGCCGGACTTCGGCCCGGGCCGCACCCTGCTCGTGCAGGGCACGATGACCTTCACCGGCCAGAGCACACCCACACCCTTCATCGTCACCCGGCGTGTGACCAGCGTGCGCCACCGCACCATGCAATGGGGCAACCTGGTCGGCGCCTCGACCGTGCTGACGCTGGACGCCCCCCTGGTGCCGAACGGCCAGGTGCTCAACGAGGTGGCCGACATCCGCGAGCTGCGCTTCCACGAAGTGAGCAGCCCGCCGCTGCTGATGCTGGCCCCGCTGGCTTTCCGCACCGGCGCCTTCACCGGCGGCACCGATGCCCTGTACTTCTACGGCACAGCCGAGGAAGCCAAACCGCCCGCCGGCCGGCGCCTCTTCATGCAGCACGACGATGGCCGCAGCGTGACGCTGGTGTGCACCAACACCGAAGCGGCTTTCACCCCGCCACCCACTGCGCCGCGCGCACCGCGCATGTGGCCGCTGTCCTTCGACCGCGCGCCAGCGCCCTTCACCCACGACGACTTCGACGAAGCCGAGCCGACGGTGACCGTCTTCGGCAACCTGCTCGATGCCACGCAAGGCAAGAGCGAGACCGAGGCCACGCTGGGCAACGGCGACAACCGCCAGCGCTTCCAGACCTTCCCCCTGCCGGCCAAACCGCTGACCTTCTTCGTGTCCGCCGCGGACGTGCCCCCTTACCGGCCCGAGCTCGAAGTGTGGGTGGAAGGCCGGCTCTGGACACGCGTGGATGCCCTGTTCGGCCGCGGCCCCAAAGAGCAGGTCTACATCGTGCGTGAGGATGCCGAAGGCCGCAGCTTCGTGCAGTTCGGCGACGGGCTGACCGGCGCGCGCCTGCCGACCGGGCTGAAGAACGTGCTCGCCGTCTACCGCACCGGCGCGGGCGCGCGCGGGCCGCTCAAGCCCGGCACGACACCGACCGCGCCAGAACGCCCACCCGGCTTCGACAAGGTGCAGCTGGCCGGCATCGTCTCCGGCGGCGCCGATGCCGAAGACGCCGCCAAGGCGCGCGAAGCCGCGCCCGGCAAGGTGCAGAGCCTGGGGCGCATCGTCAGCCTGGCCGACCACGAGACCGAAGCCCTGATCATTCCCGGTGTGGTGCGCGCCCGCGCCCGCTGGGACCTGCACGCCGGCGTGCCCGCAGTGCTGCTGTGCCTCCTGCTGGAAGCCGGGCGCGAGGCCGAGTTCGAGGCGGTGCGCGCCGCCGTCGCGCACGCGCAGCGCTGCCGCGGCCCCAACCGCCATCCCATCGTGGCCTACCAGGCCCTGCCGCGCCACGTATTCGTGGACCTCACTTACGCCCGCGACCCGAGCCACCGCGCCGACACGGTCGAGGCCGCCGTGCGTGCCGTGCTCGGCTTGGTCGGCGATGCGGATCACGCGCGCGAGGGCCTGTTCGGCCTGCACGCGCGCCGCATCGGCGATCCCGAATACGCCAGCACCATCGAAAGCCGCGTGCAGAACGTCGCCGGCGTGCTGTGGTGCCGGGTCACCGCCTTCGGGCGGCTGGCCGCCGGCTCACCGGGCGTGGTGCAGGACCCTGCCACGCTGACTCTGCCCGCGCTGCGGCTGCGGCGCGCAAGCGTGCCCTGCAGCGCCCGCGAGCTGCTGCAACTGCATCCGCAGCACCTCACGCTGGTGGAAGCCGCCGAACCCGCAGCCGGAGAATGCGCATGAACGCCCCCCACGTTCCCGATGGTCCCTACGATCTCTACGAACGCCTGCCCGAGATCTATCGGGTGCGCGATGCCGAGCAATCGCCCCCCGGCCAGCTCAAGGCCTACCTCGGTGCCGTGGAGAAGGCTTTCGGCGCCCTGCATGGCGATCTCTCTCGGCTGTACGACGACCTGTTCATCGACACCTGCGACGACTGGGTCATCGCCTACATCGGCGACCTGCTCGGCAACTCGCCACTCAAAGGCGAAGCACGCACCTTGCGCGCGGACGTGGCCGACACCATCGCGCTGCGCCGGCGCAAGGGCACGCTGGCGGCCATCGACCGCCTGGCGGCCAACCTCACCGGCTGGGCCTGCCGCGCGGTGGAGCTGCGCGTCAACCTCGGCTGGACGCAGCACCTGAACCACCAGCGGCCGGACGCAGGTGGCCAACCGCCCTACGCCGATGCGCGCGAACTGCAGCACCCACGCTGGGGCAGCACGCCGCGCGGTGGCACAGTGCCCATCCGCAGCCCTTCCGCGCTGAAGCTGCTGGGCACGCCCTTCGATCCGTATGCCTACACCGCTGACTGCAAGCCGGCCGACGACCACGCGCGCCACATCAACCTGCCGAACCTGGCCGTCTTCCTGTGGCGGCTGGTGGACTACCGCGTGCCGCTGGCGCAGCCGCTGGCCAAGGGCGCCAGAGACCTGGGCGCGCAGCCGCCCGGCCGCGCGCGCTTCATCGTGCACCTCGACCTGCATCCGCTCGACCTGCCTGTGCGCCTGTTCAACACCCGCCGGGCAGCGTCCAGCACCGGCGCGGCCGACACCATCGTGCGCCTGGCCGATCCCGATGCGGTGCCGGGCCCCATGCTCGACGCGCGCCTGACCAGTGACACCGAGGCCGGCCACCCCGAGGCCTATGTGCACATCGACTTCTTCGACGACGCGACGGTGCCCCCCAGCGGCTTCGACCTGCGCGACGTGGGCCTGCACCTCTTCATCGCCACGTCCGAGCAGCCCGTGTTCGCCACCACCGCCTGGCGCTTCCGCGGCGACAACCTCTGCGCATGGGAGTCCGGCCTGCGCCGCCCCATGGACGACGGCGAGGTGGTGATCGACCCCGACATCGGCCGCATCGCGATCGGTGTGGGCAACCTCGCGCAGCGCAACGCGCTGGTGAACGCCGCGGGCGACGAGGCGCGCGTCTTCGCCAGCTTCACCTGGGCCGCGCCGGGGCCGGTGGGTGCACAGCCGGTCGACCGGCCGCAAGCCCCCATCGACCCCACGGCGATCGAACGCACCGCCAGCGCCCTGCCTGGCGGCACCTCGCTGCAAGACCAGCTCACCGGGCTGGAAACCCTCGCTGCGCCCCTCGTCGTCACGATCGCAGACAGCCTGGTTCACCGCCTCGATCTGTCCGCCATCCCCGGCACCGTGGTCGATGGCGGCCATGCGCTGCGCCTTACCCGCTCGCTGACCATCCGCGCTGCCACGAACCAGCGCCCTATCGTGCTGCTGACGCAGCCGCTGGCTTTCCGGCCCGTGAACCCCGCAGCGGCCACCATCGTGGACCCCGTCGTGCGGCTCGAAGGCCTGTACGTGGCGCCGGATGTGGGCTTTCCGGCCGGGGCAGCTTTGATCGAGCGCGCAGCGGTGGCGCGGCTGGAACTGGTGGGCTGCACCCTGGCGCCTGGCGGCCATGCGCGGCGCGATGGCACGCGCGCGCCCATGGTGCCGGCGCTGCGGCTGGCCAATGGCTACGGCTTCATCGATGCGAACGAAGAAGCGGCCTTCACCCCCACGCCCGACATCGTGATGCAGGCCTGCATCACCGGCTCGCTCGCCGTGGACGACCGCTATCGGCTCGACCTGCAGGACACCATCGTGGACGCGGGCCGCGGTGTGGGCGATGCGGCCGGCGCGCCGCCTGCGATCGGCCCGGTCTCCGCCCTGCCCAGCGTCTATGGCGCGCGGCTGGACTTCCAGGGGCTCACCTGCTTCGGTGCCGTGCGCGTGAGCGAAGTCGGCGGTGCGGGCGGCATCTTCACCCAGCCCTTCGTGGTGCACGACAACCAGCACGGCTGCATCAAGTGGAGCAGCTTTGCCGCCGGGGCCAACCGCCTGCCGCCGCATCACTTCTGCGTGTTCGCGCCCGACGCGCGCCAGCTGTTCGTGTCCGAGCGCTTCAACGACCCGGCCTATGGCCAGCTCGCCTTTGGCGCCGACCGGCGCATCCGCCCCCTGGGCCCGTCCGACGACGCGATGGGCGCTTTCGGCTTCCTGCTGGAGGCGCACAAGTGGGCGAACCTGAACGTGCGCCTTGCTGAATTCATGCCCGTGGGCACGCGGCCCTTGACCGTGCCCGTGACCTGATCCGCCCTTCTCGACCCGATCACCCAAACCGATCCCCGACCTGAACACCTGAGGTTGACGACGCCTCCACCAGGAGCCAGCCATGCAAGGCGATTTTTCCGTCCTCCATTTTGATCCGCACGAAAACGCACGTGGGGTCGACAGCCCCGCGGCCAGCGTGCTTCGCAACCTCAGTGGCGTGCTGCACCAGCAGGGCCGCGTCATGCGTGATGCCGACCTCACCGATGGCGAACTGCACGATCTCACCTGGCAGGGCCAGGCGGGGCGCGACATCATCGGCGCGGGCGTCTGCGCGGTGCCTGCCGCAGACCCAGACGGCTTTCGCGTCGAGGCGGCCTTTGTCGACAACGGCGCCGTGCACGTGCAGCTGCACCCGGGCCGCGCCTGGGTGGATGGCATCCTCTCGCGGCTGCCCGGCCTGGCGCCCGACGCGCAGGCCGCCGTCGAGCGTGCGGCCGCCTACTTCGGCCCACCCATCGCGGCCGCACTGCCCGACGTGGCCACGCTCGGCGACGGCGTGCGCGATGCCGTGGTGCTGGAGGTCTCGGAAGAAGCGCTCAACGGCTTTCAATACCCCGAGCGCCTGATCGAGCCCGCGCTGGGCGGCCCCGACACGGCCGAGCGCAGCTTCGTCAACATGCGCATCCGCCTGCTGCGCCTGGCCGAGGGCGAGGACTGCCGCAGCATCATCGCCCGCCTGCGCGACGACCCCTCCAGCAAAGGCCAGCTGCATGCCACGCTCTCGCCCACGGCGAACATCGGCATCGACTGCCCGGTGGTCGGCGGCGGCGGCTTCACCGGCTTCGAACACGCCCTGATGCGCATCGAGATCGCCGAGACAGGCGGCGGCCCGGTGCGCTTCAAGTGGTCCCTGGTCAACGGCAGCCTGGTCGGCCGCGGGCGCTTCGATGCAACCGTGGTGCCGGCGCGCGTGGTGATCGACGCCGGCCGGCCCGCGATCGTGCATGCGGGCTTGACCTCGTTCTACCTCGAAGCCCTGCAGTACGACGCGCTCACCGGCGCCTGGGAAGTCGTCTGCGGCACGCAGGCCACGCTCAACGCTGAAAACGACCTGGACCTCACCACGCCGCCGCTGTTCGGCGCCTTGCCATCCACCACCGATCCCGTGTTCTTCCGGCTGTGGCACGGCATCGAGGATGTGAGCGCGTTCACGAACGCCACTTCGCCGCAGGAACTGGCCGAGCTGGGCGTGGAGCTTGTCTTCGATGCGCCCGCCAATGGCAATTACAGACCCGGAGACTACTGGACCTTTCCGTTGCGCGCAGGCGAGATCGCCAACCCCGATGTGCTGCTGGACCACGCCCCGCCCGTCGGCATCGTCTACCACCGCGCCCCGCTGGCCGAGATCAACTGGACCGGCCGCCTGGACACCCGCATCAGCGGCGCCATCGAGGACTGCCGCCAGCGCTTTCGCCCACTGACCAACCAGAAGATCTGCTGCACCTTCCTCATCGGCGATGGCATCTCCAGCTTCGGCGACTTCAACTCGCTGGAGCAGGCCGCCGCACACTTACCCGCGGCCGGCGGCGAGTTGTGCCTGCTGCCCGGCGTGCACCGCGCCAACCTGCGCCTGGAAGGCCGGCGCGACATCGTCATCCACGGTTGCGCCGAGCGCACCCTGGTGCTGCCGCGCGAGCAGACGCGGCTGCGGCCCCTGCTGCACTTCATCGACTGCGACGGCATCGAGGTGCGTGAGCTCGACCTGGTCACCTACGACAGCACGGCGGTGCAACTCGATGCCAGCCGCGAAGGCACTTGCCGCCGCGTGCGGCTGCTGCGCAACCGCATGATCGCGCGGGTGCATTGCATCCGCGCCAATGACGCCGCCTTCCTGCACATCGCCGACAACCGCCTGCACCTGCTGGACACGCCCGCTGGCCTGACCACGGTGTCACTGGCGGCGGACGACAGCCTGCTCGAGCGCAACACGCTGGTGATGATCCCCTTCGTCGACACCACGCCCGATGAACCCGACGAACCGGATGACGACCCAACGCGTGACCCCGCCGACCCTTGCGCGCGGCCCGAGATCCTCTACCTCTATCCCGCGCTGGTGTGGCTCTACGCGCGCTTCGTCTGGACCTTGCTGCTCACGCTGCTGCTGCCTGTCCAGCCCTACCGTGCGATCGGCGGCATCCACCTGCGCGCCGGCTGCGAGCGTGTGCGCCTGCTTGAAAACACCATCGTGGGCGGCGGCGGCAACGGCGTCACGCTGGGTGGGGACCTTGACCCGCCACCCGTGATCGAGGCGCCACCGCCGCGCATCGCGCTGGCGGCGGCCTCGGCCCTGGCTTCGAACACAGCAGCAGCGGCTTCCTTGTCTACGGTTTCGAGATCTTCTTTGTCCGCCGCTTCGTCTGGCGCTGCGTCCGTGTCTGCGGCTTCGAATGCAGCTGGGCGTGCGTCCTCCTCTTCAGCATCTGCGTCCGCAACCGCACTGGCCAACAGAACCGACGAGGACGACGCCCCCGTGGCCGTCAACGTCGATGCCAGTGGCCTGTTCCGCGCGCTGGTGACCGATGAAGCCGGGCAGCCACAAGGCAACGTCGACCTCTACCTCGAAGGGCCCACCGGCGTGGCCACGGACCGCACCGACGACGAGGGCCAGGCCAGCATCAAGTCCGCACCTGGCAGGCACCTGCTGTCGACCGCCCCGCGCTGGCGCATCGTGCGCGTGGCCGAGACCCGCGAGAACGACCAGCTGACGCACGCGGTGACCATCGCCGAGCGCGCGCAGGCGCCAAGCAAGCAGCAGGCCTTCCTGCACGAGATCACGATCGAGGGCAACAACATCTCGATGATGGGCCTGTCCGGCATCGGCTTCGCCTTGCGCGCACAAGCGCGCCTGGAAGCACGCGCCTTTGTCGCCGCCACCAACGCCAAGGCCACCTTGCTGGCGACCATCGACGCCGCCCTGTTCAACTTCGCGATGACGCCGCTGCTGCAGGCGACGCACCTCGTGCGCGACCTCGTGGTGCTGGGCAACCGCATCCACCACAACCTGCGCAACCCCTTCGGCGATGACCTGTTGCGTGAAGCGCAGCTCATCGGGCGCGGCGGCGTCTCGCTGGCCGCGGTCGATTCGGCCGCCATCGGCCGCAACCACATCGAGGACAACGGCCCGACCGCGGTCGATCCGGTGTGCGGCATCTTCGTCGGCTGGGGCAACGACGTCGAGATCAGCGACAACACCCTGTCGGGCAACGGCGCCGTGGCCGCCAACTACGAAGACCTGCGCCGCGCCGGGCTGCGGGGCGGCATCTACGTGCGCTTCGCCGGCGCACTGACGACGCGCCTGTCCTCATCGAGCGGACGCCGCCCCGCGCTGCGCGTTCACGACAACCGCGTGGACCACACGGCAGGCCGCGCCCTCACCGCCTTCGCCTTCGGCCCCGTGTCGGTGGCCAACAACCACCTCAGCAGCGAGTTCACCGGCCGCTTCGGCTTCCTCGACACCGCCTTCGGCGGCGTGTTGCTGATGAACATGGGTGGCATCCACCGCCTGATCGCGCGCATCGCGGGTGGCAGGATCGCCGGCAGCGCCAACTACGCCGCCGCCAGCGAGAACCTGCTGCCCGGCGGCGAGACGATCTACGACGACAACTACGTGCGCCTGGACGCCGTCAACCGCTCGATCATCAGCCAGGCCTTGCTGTGCATGGACGACCTGAGCTATGCCGCCAACACCAGTTCGGTCTACCGCGGCGATCCCTTCTTCTGCAACACGGTGCTGATCGCCGACACGCTGCGGGCCACCGCCGGGCGTTTGCGCGAGGACGCCAGGACGACCTTCTCGATGTTGTCGCTGGCGCTGCGCGCCAACATGACCACACTGAACCAGGCCGACCACTGCATCGTGGCGCTGCCGCCCAGCACCGGCACACACCTGCCGCGCACCGTCTCGGCGCCCAACCACGTCTTCGACGATGCGCTGTGCCGCCAGGACAATGTGCCGGGCATCGGTGCGGTGGCCGCCCCGGCGCTGTCGGCGCATGCGGGCCAGCTTGGCGGCACGATCTCGGCCGACGCCTTCAGCGCCCCCGAGGTGGCCCAGCTTGGCCGCGGCTACGCGATGGTCTCGCTGGACCACGTGCAGACCACGCAGGTCACCATTGCGCGCGCCTACCAGACCGAGAGCTTGCGGCTGCAAGCCAAGCTCGGCGCCAACCATCCGAAAACCTTGGCCCTGGCCGCACAGGCCGAGGGCGCCATGCAAGCGCGTGCGCTGATGGCCACCGGCGCCGAGGCCGGCTCTGTCCCCGACACCACAGCGCCCGACGGTGGTGCCGCGGTGAGCGGCCGGCTGGCCAACGAGAAGGGGCAGGGCCAGCCTGGCTACACGGTGGAACTGATCGATGCCAACGGCGGCAACGTGACCCTGATCGGCCGCACCGAAGGCAACGGAGGCTTCGGCCGCGCCTTCGATGCCAATGAGACCGCCGCGCTGGCCCGCATCGGCAAGTTCTTCCCGCGCGTGCGGGATGCGGCGGGCAGGGAGGTGCTGCGCGGCAAGGACACCGTGCTCATCGAGCAAGGTGCCAAGGTGGAACTCGCGCTGGTGCTGCCCTTGCGGGTCGTGCCGCGGTCGGCCTCGAGAGTGCGGACCTGGGTCAGCAACTGCGGCAGCAACGCACCGACGATGGCGTCGCGGTCCTTCGCTGGCAGATCGGTCATCAACTCGGGGTCACGCTCGAGTCGGGCGAAGTAGTGGTGCG
>CAYPUS010000010.1:0-2869 GCA_964413815.1 uncultured Aquabacterium sp.
CCCCCGCCACCAGCACCACCATCTGCCGCCCCTCACTGTTCAAATACGTCATCGGCGTAGCCTGCCCCCCCGCCGGTAGCCGCACATCCCAAAGCACCCTGCCCGTCGCCACCTCATACGCCCGAAAGTTGTCATCCACCGCGGCCGCCAAAAACGCCAGCCCGCTGGCCGTCACCAAAGGCCCGCCGATCCCCGGCACCCCCATCCGAATCGGCACCGGCACCGGCGACAGATCCCGGATGGTCCCGTTGCGGTATTGGTAAGCAACGCGCCCCGTCCGCAGATCCGCTGCCGCCACGGTCCCCCAAGGCGGCACCTGGCAAGGCACCCCCAGCGGCGACAAGAAGGGCAACAGCGTCACCGCGTAGTCCGCCCCCGCGTTCTCATTGATGCCCTGCTCGCCCCGATTGATGTGCTGCTGCCCTGTCATCTCGCTGCGGGGGATCAAGGTCGACACAAAGGCCAGGTAAGTCGGCATGCCGAACATCACCTGCCGCGTCGGGTCCACCGCCACGCTGCCCCAATTGAAGACGCCGAAGTTGCCCGGATAGATCAGCGAGCCCTGCAGCGATGGCGGCGTGTACCGGCCTTCGTAGCGCAGCTTGCGGAAGGCGATGCGGCACAGCATCTGGTCGACCAGGGTGGCGCCCCACATGCTCGATTCTTTCAGCGGCGCAGGCGCAAAGCTCAAGGCCGAGACGGGCTGCGTCGGAGCCACCTTCTGGCCAGGGATCTCGGCGCCTTGCGGCGCGGGCTGTTCGGTGACGGCATGAATGGGGCGGCCGTCGCGCCGGTCCAGCACATAGACATCGCCTTGCTTGGTCGGGATCACCAATGCGGGCACCCGGCCGCTGGGCAGGTCGAGGTCCAGCAGCACGGGCTGCGCGGGCGTGTCCATGTCCCACAGGTCGTGGTGGACGAACTGCCGTACCCAGCGCGCCTTGCCGTCCGCCACGTTCAGCGCCACCACCGATGTCGCGTACTTGTCTTCGTCGGCGTTGCGGTACATGCCGAGCTGATCCGGCGTGCGGTTGCCCATGGGGAAGTAGGCCAGGCCCAGCGCCATGTCCACGCTGGCCACCGACCAGCTGTTGGGCGACGACGCGGTATAGGTCTGCGCCGGGTCGCTGGGGTCGAAGGGGGCCGTGGCATCAGGCCGGCCCGAATCCCAGTTCCACAGCAGTTGGCCGGTGTGCACGTCGTAGGCGCGGATCACGCCCGAGGGTGCGTTGATGGCGTAGTTGTCGTTGACGGCGCCGGAGACGATCACAATGTCTCCCGCGATCACCGGCGGTGAGGTGGCGTAGTAGTAGCCCGGCTGCTTGAAGGGCATGTTGTGGCTCAGGTCCAGCGCCCCGCCCTGCCCGAAGCCTTCGCAAGGCTTGCCGGTGTGCGCGTCCAGCGCATAGAGCTTGGCGCTGGCAGTCGGCAAGAAGATGCGTTGTGTGCAGGCTGGCTTGGCCTGCGCCTCTGCTTGCGCCTGCACCGGCATTGGCACCCCCGCCTTCGCATCCCCCGCTTCCGCGGCACCGCGCACGCTGCCCCCGTCATGGAAGGACACGCCCCGACAAGTCTGATGCTGCCGTTGGCTTTCCATGCCCGCGCGGGGATCGAAGCGCCAGCGCAGCGCCCCCGTATCCGCATCCAGGGCGATGGCCAGGCTGTGCGGCGTACACAGGTAAAGCGTGTTGCCCACCTTCAAGGGCGTGGCCTGGTAGGTGGTCTCGCTCACATCGTCCGGCCGGCGCACATCGCCCGTGCGCACCTGCCAGATCAGCTTGAGCTGGTGCACGTTCTGCGGCGTGATCTGGCTCAGCGGTGAAAAGCGCTGGCCGTGCCCGGTGCGGCCATAGGCGTGCCATTCGCCATCCGGCAAGGCCTGATCGCCCAACTTGGGTGCGGCATTGACGATGTCCATGGCCAGGCGGCCTTCGGTTTCGTGCAGATGCCGGGGGATGCCCGCCAGCGCCACCGCGCCCACCAGCAGGGAGACGGCCAACACCGGCACGCCCGCCGTGAAGGGGGCGTCAAGCCGGGCGCGTCGGCGCGATGCGGGCAGCGCCAGGATCAGCCCGATGAGCACGGGCAGACCCAGGCGCGTGGCCAATGGCCACCAATAGAGCCCGGCTTCCCACAGCGACCAGGCCAGCAAGGCCAACAGCCACACGGCATAAAGCGGCGCGGCCCAGCCTTTGCGCAACCAGAGCCCGGCGCCCACGCCCAAGTTGACCAGGCCCGCAAGCAGGTAGAAGGGGCTGCCGCCGAGGGTCAGCAGGTAGCCGCCTCCGACGGTCAGGCTCAGGCCCATCGCGGCCAGCAGCAACACGGCGAACACTCGCATGGCGCCCTCCTTCTTTTTCAAGGCTTGCCAACCACCCTGCCCCCTCCCTGTTCCGCTTCTTCGTTCTTGTTAGACGCCCGGTGTCAGCACCACCTTGCGGCAGTCTTCCTGCTTCTTCTCAAAGAGCTCGTAGCCGCGTTCGGCCTCCAGCAAGGGCAGCTTGTGGGTGATGATCTCTTCGGGCTTGAGCCGGCCCTCCAGGATGTGTTCCAGCAAGGTGGGCATGTGCTGCTGCACGTGGGTCTGGCCACCAGCGAAGGTCAAACCCTTCTCGAAGGCATCACCGAACAGGAAGCCGTGGATGAAGCCGGCATACACCCCCGGCACGCTCACCACGCCGCCGCGCCGCGTGGCCGCGATGGCCTGGCGCAGCGCCTTGCCGCTGGAGCCTTCGAGCTTGAGGTCGGTCAGCACCGTCTCCAGCGCGCGGACGCGCAGCTCGACGTCCGACAGCTCCGAGTGGCCGCGGCGGTCGTGGCGGTCGTGGTCGGCCTGCCCGCCGCTCACGTCATCGGGCCAGCTGGTCGT
>CAYPUS010000010.1:2879-11286 GCA_964413815.1 uncultured Aquabacterium sp.
GCACCGTCTCCAGCGCGCTGCCTTTGGCTTCGAAGCCCACCGCGTCGATCGAGGCGTCCACGCCCCGGAAGTCGGTCTGCGCGATGATGATCTCGGCCGGGTCTTCGATGCGGTCGAAGTCGATGGGCACCACACCATAGGCTTGCTGCGCGAAGGCCAGCCGGTAGGGGTGGTGGTCGATCATGAAGATCTTCTCGACGCCGACCAGCCGTGCCGCCGCGGCGGCCATCAGCCCGACGGGCCCAGCGCCGAAGATTGCAACGCTGCCGCCCGGGCCCAGCTTGGCGTTCAGCACCGCCTGGTAGCCGGTGGGCAGGATGTCCGAGAGGAACAGCACCTGCTCGTCACTCAGGCCCGGCGGGATCACCAGCGGGCCGGTGTTGGCCTTGGGCACGCGCACAAACTCGGCCTGCCCGCCCGAATAGCCACCGTAGAGGTGCGAGTAGCCGAACATGCCCGCGCCGGGGCGCACGCTCTTTTTGTTCAGGATGGCGCCGCGGCCCGGATTGGTGTTCTCGCAGGCCGAGAACAGGGTGCGCTGGCAGAAGAAGCAGTCACCGCAGGAGATGGTGAAGGGGATGACCACACGGTCGCCCTTCTTCACCCGCGTCACGTCGGGGCCCACCTCCTCGACGATGCCCATGAACTCATGGCCGAGGATGTCGCCGGACTCCATGCCCGGGATCTTGCCCCGGTAGATGTGCAGGTCCGAGCCACAGATGGCCGTGGCCGTGACGCGAAGGATGATGTCCTCCGGATCCTGGATGACGGGATCGGGCACGGTTTCGACGCGGACGTTCCGGGTGGAGTGGTAGGTGAGCGCCTTCATGGAGGTCTCCTGGCAGTTGGACTCCAGCCTTGGGGCAACCCGGATACCTGCCCGCTGCGTGCCGCGGGGGCGCGTTTCAGCGGATTTGACGCAGCGCCGAGACCTGGCTTCGGCCGGGCTTGCTGCAAATTTGACAAGGCCGTCGCGCGGGGGCTTGCGCACCGGGCCCCTGCCCCCGCCACATCGGGCACACGGGCTGCTGCGCGAAGGGATGCGGCGCTGCCATATGACCCGGTATGGCCAGTTGCCTTTCGCCTTCACAGATTCGACAGGAGACCGACATGGGCCACCAGACTTTGGAAAGACAACGCAGCATCCAGCAGGAACAGGACGCCAAGGACGCCCAGAAAAAGGCGTCCGAGCAGAACAAGAAGAAGCAGGAAAGCAAGCAGGAGGGCAAGGAGCAGAAGCCTGCCGTTCAGGCCGGCGCACGCCCACAGCCCACCGATCTGCCCGCCCAGCATCTTGAGAAGCCCGGCATCGAAGCCGATCTGGAACTGGCGCCCCGCTACGAGGCCCCCGACTACAAGGGCAGCGAAAAGCTCCAGGGCATGGCGGCCTTGATCACGGGCGGCGACTCGGGCATTGGCCGCGCCGTGGCCGTGCTGTATGCGCGCGAAGGCGCCGACGTGGCGATCGTCTACCTCAGCGCCCACGAGGACGCGCAAGCGACGCAGCGGGCGGTGGAGGCCGAGGGCCAGCGCTGCATCCTCATCCCCGGTGACGTCAAAGACCCGGCCTTCTGCAAGCAGGCGGTCGACGAGACGGTCAAGGCTTTTGGCAAGCTCGACATCCTCGTCAACAACGCCGCCTTCCAGGAGCACGCCAAGTCGCTGGAGGACATCACCGACGCGCGCCTGGATGAGACGCTGCGCACGAACATCTCGGGCTACTTCTACATGGCGCGTGCCGCCCTGCCCCATCTGCGCCAAGGCAGCAGCATCATCAACACCGGCTCGGTGGTGGGGCTGCGGGGCAGTGCCCACTTGCTCGATTACTCGACCACCAAGGGCGCCATCCACGCCTTCACCAAATCCCTCGCGCAGAATGTCATCGCCAAGGGCATCCGGGTGAATGCGGTGGCGCCGGGGCCGGTGTGGACGCCGCTGAACCCGGCCGATTCGCCTGCCGAAGAGGTCAAGGAGTTCGGCAAAAAGTCGGACATGAAGCGGGCCGCGCAACCGGAAGAGCTGTCGCCGGCCTATGTGTTTTTGGCCGCGCCGGTTTGCTCGGGCTACATCACCGGCATCGTGTTGCCCGTGACTGGCAGCATCGGCGCCATTTGAGGCGCCGAGCGCTGGCGTTTCGGTTCAAGACCAAGAGGAGAGCAAGCCATGACCTTCAGCACCGACTACACCCAAGAGGCGCCGAGCCGCGAGCAGGTCGACGCCACCCAGGGCTCCCTGCTGCTGGAGTTCGGCACCGACTGGTGCGGCTTCTGCCGTGGGGCGCAGCATCTGATCGCCTCGGCGCTGGTCAAGCACCCGGGCGTGTCGCACCTCAAGATCGAAGACGGGCCTGGCCGCCCGCTGGGGCGGTCTTTCCGCGTGAAGCTGTGGCCTACGCTGATCTTCCTGTGCAATGGCAAGGAGATCGGCCGGGCGGTGCGGCCCAACGATCAGAAGACCATCGAAGACCTGCTCGCCCGCATCGAGCCAGCGGACACGCAGACCACCTTCTAGGCTAGGCCTTCCTTTTCCTGGCAGCGGCCTTCTTGGCCGGGGCCTTTTTACTCGCAGTTTTTTTGGCGGCTGTCTTCTTGGCAGCCGCCTTTTTCGTTGGAGCAGCCTTCTTGGCAGCGGTCTTCGCCGCCGCTTTCTTGGCGGCCGTCTTGCCAGCGCTTGTCTTCTTGGCGGTCTTCTTCACAGCGGTCTTCTTGACTGCGGCTTTCTTGCTCGCCGCCTTCTTCGCCGAGGCTTTCTTGCCAGGTGGAGGCGGCACCTTGCCGCCTTCCTTGCGCGCCTCCGACAGGCCAATGGCGATGGCCTGTTTGCGGCTGGTGACGGTCTTGCCCGAGCCGCCGCTCTTGAGCGTGCCTTCCTTGCGTTCGTGCAGCGCCTTGCCGACCTTGTCCGATGCCTTTGCGCCGTATTTGGCCATGTGCATGCTCCTGGAGCTGAAGATGCGCCCACCCAGGCAAGCGCCGTGCCCCGCCCTCGGCACACGGCGCCGAAGTGTCTTGAAAAGGTGTCAGGCCTGGTTCTCCGATCTGGATCTGCTACAACTGCCTCTTGGGCGGAGAACCTCCCCGACCGCGGGGTGCGCCCTTTCGGACACACACGCCATGAACAGCTTCTTTTTCCGAACGGCCTGCCTGGCCATGCCTTTGTTGTTTGCCGCCCACCAGGCGCATGCCGGCCCCACGCTGGACGCCGTCAAGAAGCGCGGCCACGTGCAATGCGGGGTGAGTTCTGGCGTGGCGGGTTTTTCGGCGCCGGATGCCAAGGGGCAGTGGTCAGGCTTCGATGTGGACATCTGCCGCGCCGTGGCCGCCGCCGTGCTGGGCGATGGCAACAAGGTCCGCTTCACCCCACTCAATGCGCAGCAGCGCTTCACCGCCCTGCAGGCCGGCAACATCGATCTGCTGTCGCGCAACACCTCGTGGACGCTGACCCGCGATGCGTCCCTGGGCCTGCACTTCACCGCCATCACCTACTTCGATGGCCAGGGCTTCTTGCTGCCCAAGAAGCTGAAGGTCGAAAGCGCCAAGCAACTCAAGAACGCCCAGGTGTGCGTGCAGTCCGGCACCACCACCGAAAAGAACCTGGCCGATTACTCGCGCACCCACAAGCTGGGCATCAAGCCGGTGGTGTTCGACACCTACGAGGCATCCCTCAAGGCCTTGTTCTCCGGGCGCTGCCAGGCCTTCTCGGCCGATGCCTCGGCGCTGGCCAGCATCCGCAACAAGGAAGCGCCCAAGCCCGACGACTACATGATCCTGCCCGAGCTGATCTCCAAAGAGCCGCTGGGCCCGGCCGTGCGTCGCGGCGATGACCAGTGGTTCGCCATCGTGAAGTGGACGATCTACGCCTTGCAGGAGGCCGAAGAGCTGCAGGTGACCCAGGCCAATGCCGATGCCCTGAGCCGCAAGGCGGACGACCCCGCCGCGCAGCGCCTGCTGGGCGGTGGCGAGGACATGGGCAAGTTGCTGGGCCTGGACAAGGCCTGGGCCCTGCGGGCGATCAAGGCCGTGGGCAACTACGGCGAGGTCTTCGAGCGCAATGTGGGCAGCAGCTCACCGCTGAAACTGCCGCGCGGCTTCAACAAGCCATGGAGCCAGGGTGGCCTGATCTACGCGCCGCCGGTGCGCTGAGCAAACAAAGGAAAAGGGCGCGCACCGCTTCATGTTCGATTTCCTGAACCAGCCCGCGGGCTTCGACATCGGCGAGACGGGCCTGCTGGTCTACGACGCGGCCCAGCCGCTGTGGCGCGCCATGCTGGTGGGGCTGGGCAACACCTTGCGGGTCTCAGTCCCCGCCCTGCTGGCCACCACCCTGATTGCCTTGGCTGTCGCGCTGGCGCGCACGTCCACCTCGCGCACCTGGCGCGGCATCGGCGGGGCCTATGTCGACATCGTGCGCAACACGCCGCTGCTGCTGCAGTTGCTGATGTGGTACTTCCTGCTGGTCGAATGGCTGCCGGACTCGACCGAGGCGCTGCGACTGGGCCCCGGCCTGTGGCTGAGCAAGGGCGGCCTGGCCTTTCCCTGGTGGGCCGAGGACCCCGACACCGGTGAGGCCGCCTGGAGTTGGCCCGCGCAAGAGACCTTCAACGTGGTGGGCGGCGCGGCCGTCACACCGGAGTTCCTGGCGCTGGCCCTCGCGCTGAGCGTGTACACGGCGGCCTTCCTCTCGGAGGTGATCCGCGGCGGCATCGAATCGGTGCCCGCCAGCCTGATCGAGGCGGCCCAGACCCTGGGCGCCACCCGCTGGCAGCAGATCACCCAGGTGCTCCTGCCCCAGGCCCTGCGGGCCATCGTGCCGGCGGCCACCAACCAGTATCTGAACCTGGTCAAGAACTCCTCGCTGGCCGTGGCGGTGGGCTACCCGGATCTGGTCTCAGTGGGCAACACCGCCATCAACCAGACCGGCCGCGCCGTGGAGTGCGTGCTGGTGATGATGGCCGTCTACCTGAGTCTGTCCTTGCTGACGGCCGTGTTCATGAACTGGTTCAATGCGCGCCATGCGCTGAAAGGGGCGCAGTGAGCGCGGCGGCACAGCGCGCCACGCGCAAACCTTGGGGCACCGCGGCTTCGGCCGCGGGCGTGCTGCTGGTGCTGTGGCTGAGCTGGCATCTGCTGGACTGGGCCGTGCTGCAGGCGGTGTTCCGCGTCGATCCTGAAGCCTGCCGCGCCGTCGGCCACCAAGGCGCCTGCTGGGGTGTCATCGCGGAGAAGGCGCGGCCCATCCTGCTGGGCCACTTCCCGCAAAACGAACAGACCTGGGGCGGGCTGCCCATGACGCTGGCCTTGTTCGGCCTGTCGCTGACGCTGTCTTTTCCGCTGGCGGTGCTGCTGGCGCTGGGGCGGCGCGCGGCCTCGCCCTTGCTGTCCTGGCCGGCCACCGCGTTCATTGAACTGATCCGGGGGGTGCCCGTCATCACCCTGCTGTTCATGGCGGCCTACCTGCTGCCGGCGCTGCTGCCGCAGGGGCATCAGGTCTCCCTGTTCTGGCGCGCCTTGCTGGCGCTCACGCTGTTTTCGGCGGTTTACCTGGCCGAGGTGATCCGCGGCGGCCTGCAGACGGTGGCCAGAGAGCAGAGTGAGGCCGCCGAGATCCTGGGCCTGAGCTGGTGGCAGACCCAGCGCAAGGTGGTGCTGCCGCAGGCTTTGCGGGCGGTGCTGCCGGCGGTGGTCGGCCACACGATCGGCCTGCTCAAGGACAGCTCCCTGGTGATGGTCATCGGGCTGCACGAATTGACAGGCGGCCTGGCGCTAAGCCTGGGCGGAGACCCGGTCTGGAGACCTTATTATTTAGAAGCCTATTTATTCGTGGGGCTGGTTTATGGCCTCATGTGCCTGGGTATTTCCAGGCTGGGGCGGATGCTGGAAAGAAAATGGGCCCGCGGCATCCATTGACCTGCATCAAACAATGCCGGCGAATTTATTGCGCTGAATCAAAACAAAAAAGGCCCATCCGGGGATGGGCCTGAAAATTGGCGCCCAATTGCTGCGCCGCAAGAACCAACGTGGAGAGAGGTTTCTTGATGGGGAGCGCCGAAATCAATCGGCGCCAAATTCTTCAGGAGCCAGGTCCATATCAGGGCTGGCATCGACTTCCTTGTCGAAATCCTGGCCTTCACCGCTGATCATGGGAATGAGGGGCTTGTCCAGAGGACGGCAGATTCTGCTTTGCAGGCGGTTGAGTCGCTCGGAGCGCTCCATGGCCTGCAGCACCGCTTGCGGGTCCATCATCAGGGCAAACGGGTTGGCGTACAGGTTTTGATCTTGCATAGGGCCTCCGGGTGTGCAAAAAGTCCGTCGTGATGGGTTTCACTTTAGGCTTCAAGGACGGGGGCGGATAGTCGTCGTACAACCAAACCGCTTGTCAGAAATTTTCTGACAAGTGTTTCTACGTATTGCTGGGCTTACCCTTGGTGCGCTTTGACGAGCGAGAACAATTCCTCGAAATTTTGAGATGTTTGGGCGCCAACGGTTTCGACGTCCAATTCCTTGAGTTCCGACAATTGTTGAGCGACGAGTGAAACGTAAGCCGGAGAATTGGTTTTTCCGCGATGCGGAGCGGGCGCCAGGTAGGGGCTGTCGGTCTCGATCAGGCAGCGGTCCAGGGGGACGAAGCGGGCCACTTCGCGCAGGTCGGCGGCGTTCTTGAAGGTCAGGATGCCCGAGAAGGAGATGTAAAAGCCCAGGTCAAGCGCGGCGCGCGCGACCGCCATGGTCTCGGTGAAGCAGTGGAAGACGCCCCGCACCTGGCCCTGCCCTTCTTCGCGGAGGATGGCCAGGGTGTCGTCGCTGGCCTGGCGTGTGTGGATGACCAGGGGCAGGCCTGTCTGCTGCGCCGCGCGGATGTGGACGCGAAAGCGCTCGCGCTGCCAGGCCATGTCGGCCACGCTGCGCCCCTCCAGGCGGTAGTAGTCCAGGCCGGTCTCGCCGATGCCGACCACGCGTGGCAGCTTGGCGCGCTCGAGCAGGTCTTCGAGCGTGGGCTCCTGGATGCCTTCGTTGTCCGGATGCACGCCGACGGTGGCCCAGAAGTTGTCGTAGCGCAGCGCCAGGGCGTGCACCTCGGGGAACTCTTCCAGCGTGGTGCTGATGCACAGGGCGCGGTCGACACGGGCCGACTGCATGTCGGCGCGGACCTGAGCGAGCGTGTCAGCGTATTGGGGGAAGTTGAGGTGGCAGTGCGAGTCGACGAACATGGCAATGAAAAACGGGCTGGAAAACCAACCCGTGATCTTGCCTGAAGAAGCGCGGGATGCGCCTCAGAGGGTCTGGGTCGGCTTGCTGGACGAAATGTTGGTGCCCAGGATCTGCTCGATCTTCACGCGCAGCAGGCGTGTTTTGTCGTCCCCGGGAAAGCGCACGCCCACGCCTTGGGTGCGGCCGCCCGACGCGTTCGCGGGGGTGATCCAGGCGATCTTGCCGGCCACCGGGTAACGCTGGGTGTCTTCCGGCAGGGACAGCAGCAGGTAGATGTCGTCGCCCAGCACGTATTCGCGAGAGGTGGGAACGAAGAGGCCGCCTTCGGTGAACGCCGGGATGTAGGCGGCATACAGCGCGCCTTTTTCGCGGAACACCAACTGGATGACGCTGGGCCGGCTGGCGCTGCCGGAGGAGGCCGAACCACCCGAGGCCAAACCACCACCGATCGAGGCCTTGCCCGGGCCGGTTGCGGCGAAGGCGGAAGGCAGGGACGTCGTCTGAAACTCACTCATCGTGCGGGGAGTTTAAGTCGCGTCACCGGGGCGCGGCTGTGAATTTGCCCCCTCCTGGTCGGTGTTACACGCTGAAACAAGGGGGAAGCAAGACCGCGGCATGACTTTAGGCCTGAGGGTTGGCCCGGGGGCGCCGCGGGCGCATCACCGCCCTCGCCTGCAGCAGCAGCGTCTCGACCTTGAGGTTCTGGTTCCAGGGGTGCTCGGCATGGCGGCTGGTCTTGCGCAGCTCCTGGGCCCAGGCGGTCAGCAGGTTGAGATCCGGCGCTGCCGGCAGGCTGGCCGCAGGAAAGTAGCGCGGCGCGGCACCGGCCGCCACGCAGGCCAGGTCGTGGCAGACCTTCTGCAGGGTCTCGACGACCAGCGTCAGCGGCCACTGGGTCAGGGCCGTGGCCGCGCCTTGCTGCAGATCGGCCGGGATGCGGGGCCAGTAGCGGGCGTCCAGCCCCAGCTCGTGGCGCTCGCGCGCGGTCAGGGGCTGGCCACCGGCGGCATCGAGCAGCACGCGGGCATCGTCCCGGCTGGCGCCATCCAGTTGGCTTTGCAACCACTCGGCGGCGACATCAGGGTCGGGCAAAGGCAGGCGCCAGGCTTGGCAGCGGCTGCGCACGGTGGGCAGCAGTTGGTCAAGCGCGGCGCCGCTGAGCACGAAGCGCACCTGTCCGGGCGGCTCCTCCAGCGTCT
>CAYPUS010000010.1:11296-29258 GCA_964413815.1 uncultured Aquabacterium sp.
GCAGGGTGTTGGAGGCCACCATGTTCATGCGCTCGGCCGGGTGCACCAGCACGACCTTGGCCCGCCCGCGCGAGGCGGTGTGCTGCGAAAAGCGCACCACCGCACGGATGGCATCGACCTTGATCTCCTGGCTGAGCTTCTTGGTCTTGCCTGATTTTTCGGCGGGGGCGCCCTCGCCTTCTTCGCCGGCGGCCTGCCAGCCCAGGCGCGCCTGCAGCGCTTCGGGCAGCACGACCATCAGGTCAGGGTGCGAGCCGGCTTCGATCAGGTGGCAGCTCGCACAGCGGCCGCAGGCAGGCTGGAACGTCGCAAGCTGCCCAGGAGGTGGCGCAGGCTGCGCCTCGCACAACCAGGCCCGGGCCAGCGCCAGGGCGAACTCGAACTGGCCCACGCCTTCGGGGCCGTGCAACAAGACCGCGTGGCTGTGCAGTTGCGCCAGCGCTTCGGCCAGCGGCTGCCTCAGCCAGGGCCACAGGGGGTGGCGGGTGCCTTCGTCGCTCATGACCGGTCCTCGGGCAGACCGGCGTCCAGGCCCTTTTGCTGCAGCGCCTGGCGGATCTGCTGCGCCACGGCCTGCTGGGACTGGTCGGCCTGGATCACGATGAAGCGATCCGGCTGGGCCTGCTGGCGTTGCAGATAGGCCTGGCGCACGCGCTCGAAGAATGCCTGGTCCTGGGCCTCGAATCGGTCGGGCTGGCGGGCGGCGGCCAGGCGCTGCGCCGCCACGGCGGGCGGCAGATCGAACAGCAAGGTCAGATCGGGCTGGCGGCCGGCCTGCACCCAGGTCTCCAGCGTGCCGAGCACCTGGGCGTCGAAACCGCGGCCCCCGCCCTGGTAGGCGAAGGTGGCGTCGGTGAAGCGGTCGCACAGCACCCATGCGCCGCGGGCCAGCGCAGGCTCGATCACGGTGGCCAGGTGATCGCGGCGGGCCGCGAAGACCAGCAGGGCCTCGGTCAGCGGGTCCATGGCGTCGTGCAGGAAGAGCGCGCGCAGTTTCTCTGCCAAGGGGGTGCCGCCCGGCTCGCGGGTGCGCACCACTTCATGGCCGGCCTCGCGCCAAGCGGCCTCCAGCGCATTGATGTGCGTGGTCTTGCCCGCCCCATCGATGCCCTCGAAGGTGATGAATCGGCCCTGACGGCTCATGGACGGCTTCCCTGCAGCCGTGGCTGCCGCTGGTATTGGTTGACCGCGCGGTTGTGCTCGGCCAGCGAGGTGCTGAAGGCGCTGCTGCCGTCACCCCGGGCGACGAAGTACAGCGCCTTGGTCTGCGCGGGCCGCACGGCCGCCAGCAGCGCCGCCTTGCCCGGCATGGCGATCGGGGTGGGCGGCAGGCCGGTGCGGCGGTAGGTGTTGAAGGCGCCATCGGTGCGCAAGTGGTTGCGGCGCAGGTTGCCGTCAAAGGTCTCACCCAGCCCGTAGATCACGGTGGGATCGGTCTGCAGGGGCATGCCGATGCGCAGACGGTTGTGGAAGACGCCGGAAATCAGCGCGCGGTCTTCCTCGCGGCCCGTTTCCTTTTCGACGATGGAGGCCAGGATCAGCGCCTCCTCGGGTGTGTTGACCGCCGAGTTGGGCGCGCGCCGCGCCCAGGCGGCATCCAGTTGGCGATGCATCGCGTGCATGGCGCGCTGCATCACGGCCAGGTCGGTCGTGCCCTTGGCGTAGGAATAGGTGTCGGGAAAGAACTGGCCCTCGGGTGCCAGCCCTGGATGACCCAGCTGCACCATGATCTCGGCGTCGCTCAGCTTGGCGGTGGTGGGCTTGAGCCCCTGAGCCTTGGCCATCTCGGCACGGAAGCGGCGGAAGGTCCAGCCTTCGATGAGCCGCACGGTGGACAGGCGCTCGTCGCCTCTGACCAGCATGCGCAATAGATCCCGGGGGTTGGCGCCCCGGCTGAGCTCATAACTGCCGGCGCGGATGCGGTGTGACTGCCCAGACAACTTGAACCACTGGTAAATGGCCCAGACCGGGGTGTCGACGCCGCCATCCACCAGGGCCTGCGCGACCTGCCTGGGCGTGGTGCCCGGCTCGATCGCCAGCTCCACCGAGGCGCCGCCGCCCTGGATGCGCAGCGGCTGGTGCAACCACAGGATGACGGCCGAGCCCATCATGGCGGCGGACAGGAGCAACAACAGCAGAACGATGCGCAGGGTACTGCCGGTTTGCCGCAGGGAGGAAGTGGGATACACCCGTCGGAATTTCTGAAGCATGTCGGGTGTGATGATAATGAGCCCCATGAGCGCAATCGAACTTCCTGACGCAACTTCGTGGGGCGGCGCCCTATTTTTGTCCGATCTTGGCGTCATTGTGGCCGAAGGTCCGGATGCAGCCACCTTCCTGCACGGCCAGCTCAGCCAGGACATCAGCGGCCAGCCGGCCGATGAGGCGCGCCTGGCGGCCTACTGCTCGGCCAAGGGGCGCATGCTCGCCAGCCTGCTGACGCTGCGCCCTCAGCCCGAACAGACCTGGCTGGTGAGCGACCGGCAGGTGCTGCCCGGCCTGCTCAAGCGCCTGTCGATGTTTGTGCTGCGCGCCAAGGCCAAGTTGTCCGACGCCAGCGAAACCCTCTGTGCCCTCGGCCTGCTGGGTGCGGCTGCGGGCCAGAGCCTGGCGGCCACCCTGGGTGACAAGATGCCGAGCGCCGACTGGCAGGCCGCGCCGCTTGCCGGCGGGGTGCTGATCAAGCTGCCCGATGTGCGCGGCGCACAGCGCTGGAGCTGGGTGGGCCCCAAGGCCAATGCGCCGGAGGTCACCGGCGCCCTGCCCGCCTTGCCGCCCGAGCAATGGGCCTGGCTGGACGTGCTCAGCGGCGTGCCGCGCATCGAGCCGGCCACGGTCGACCAGTTCGTGCCCCAGATGGTGAACTTCGAGCTGATCGGTGGCGTCAACTTCAAGAAGGGCTGCTACCCCGGCCAGGAAGTGGTGGCACGCAGCCAGTACCGCGGCACGACCAAGCGCCGCGCTTTCGTGCTGCACGCCGAGCAGCCCTTGCAGGCCGGGCAGGAGGTCTTCAGCGATGCCGACCCGGGGCAGCCCGCCGGCCTGATCGTCAACGCGGCGGCGCGGCCGGGCGCTCAAGGCGGCCACAGCGCGCTGGCTGAAATCAAGCTCTCGGCGATCGGCACGGGCTTGAGCGCGGCCGGGGGCGCCAGGCTCGTTTTGGGCGAGCAACCTTACGCCTTGCCCACCACGGACGACGAGGCAGCCTGATCGTCAATTCCTTAACGGGAATCGAGCGCGTTTGAGCGTGCACGTGGCCCCCGGGCGGCTGTTGGGGGCCGTTCATGGTTTACGCTGATTGCCATTGAAACGATGTCCGACCTTGTCGCCACCTCCCCATGCCCGGATCACGGGCGCGCCATGTACGTGTACTACCGCGTGCGACGAGGGCAGGAAGCGGCGGCGCGGGTGGCGATCGACACCATGCAGACAACCTTGAGGCCCCTTCAACCCGGTTTGCGCACGCAGTTGCTGTGCCGCGTGGGTGGCGATGCGGAGCAAGGGGAAGATGGCACCTGGATGGAGGTGTATGAACACCCCGAAGGCGTCAGTGCGGCGTGCGAGGCCATGTTGCGGACCCTGGCGAGCGCCCTGCCCGATGAGCTCTTCGCCAGCGCACGTCATGTCGAGGTTTTCTCGCCCATGCCCGCCCTTTGAATTCTGCCGAGTTGTCTGATGTGCCTCGTTGCCATAGCCCTTGACCAAAGCAGCCGCTTTCCCTTCGTGCTCGCGGCCAACCGCGACGAGTTCTTCGACCGGCCGGCCGCGCGCCTGGGCTGGTGGGAGCCCGAAGACGGTGGTCCCGCGATCCTTGGCGGGCGCGACCTGCACGCCGGTGGCACCTGGCTGGGCCTGACGGCGCTGGGCCGCGTCGGCCTGATCACCAACATCCGCGATCCGCAGAACGTCGACCCCAAGGCGCCTTCGCGCGGCCACATCGTGCCGCAATGGCTCAAGGGCGACATGCCGATGTCCCACCTCTGGCCGCGGCTGGCCATGTCGGGCTACAACGGCTTCAACATGCTGGCCCTGGATTTCGCCGATGGCGACTGCTTCTGGGTCAACAACCAGCGGCTGTATCCAGAGCGCCTGCAGCGCGGGGTCTTCGGTCTGTCCAATGCCGCGCTCAACACGCCCTGGCCCAAGGTGCAACAACTCAAGGCGAGGCTGAAGCAGGCCGTGATGGCTTCGAGCGACGCCGAGGCGCTGGCCAACCAGCTCTTCGATGCCCTGGCCGATCCCGAGCCGGCGCCCGACCACGAACTGCCGCGCACCGGTGTGTCGCAGGAGTGGGAGCGCCAGCTGTCGCCGGCCTTCATCCGCACGCCCAACGGCCTGTATGGCACGCGCTGCTCAACCCTCCTGATCACCGAGCGGGTGAACAAACGGCTGGTGACCCATGTGATGGAGCGCACCTTCACGGCCCAGTCCGGCATGGCCCTGCTGCGGCGCGTGACCCTTCGCAACTGGCCTCCCCGTCACACCATGGCCGAAAGCGAAGTGGCGCGCCTCAAGGCCACGCTGCCCCCGCCGGGGATGCGCCATGACAGCCATGAAAACGAGGCGTTCGAGAGCAGCGATGTCTCCGAGCAGGACAACCACGCCCTGCCCGAGGTGCCGCAGGTGCGCAAGCGCGCCCGCTCGCTGATCAAGCCCGGCCGGGCCAAGTCGGCGAAAGTGTGAGCGTCATCCGCTGGTGAGGGATGTCGACTTCGTCGAACACATCCCCTTCTGGCAGGAAGCCATGCCGGGCATAGAAGGCCTGGGCGCTGACCTGCGCATGCAGGGCCAGGTGCTGGATGCCGAGCTGCCTGGCCTGGTCGATCAAACCCTCCAGAACCAGATCACCCAAGCCGACGCCACGCGCGCAGCGCAGCACCGCCATGCGACCGATCTTGGCGTGTCCGGTCGGCTGCCCCACATGAATCAGGCGCCCCGTCGCCAGCGGGCAATCCGCGAGGTTGCGCACCACGGCATGCACGGCGGCGGCATCGTCTTCGTCCCACTCTTCTTCCTCGGGGATGCCTTGTTCATGGACGAAGACCGCCAGGCGCACTGAGCGCGCATCTGGGGCCTGCTCCTGCCAGGTGCCGCATTGCAGCACGTGCACCGGCCGGCCCGCTTCGTGGCCGAGCAGTTGCTGGCGCACCACCTCGGGCACGGGGCAAGGCTTGCCGGTTTCAAGGTGCGTGAAAACGTAGACGACCTCGCCGGTGACCAGCAGGCGGCCTTGCGTCCAGATGGCCCAGTTCATCGTCAGCGAGGAGGTGCCGATGCGCTCGCAACGCACGCCGATGTCCAGCCAGTCGTCCAGGCGTGCGGGCGCGTGGTATTCGAGCATGTTGCGCCGCACGAAGATGTCGCCCTGCACGAACTGGAAGGCATCCGGGTAAGGCATGCCCACGGCACGCCAGTAATCGGACGTCGCCACGTCGAGGTAGGTGAGGTAGTGGCCGTTGAAGACGACTTGCTGGGCGTCGACTTCGGCCCAGCGGACACGCAGGCGGTGATGGAAACGGAAATCGTCAGGTCGGCTCATGCGGGCAAGGCGGGCGGTTTGCAAAAGGCGCGGCGGACTTCTGCGATGAAGCGGTCATGGTGCAGCTCGGTCTTGTTGACGACGCTCATCACGTGGTTGCTCAGTTGGGCGCGCTCGGCATCGGAGAACTGCTTGGCGGTGACCATGATGACAGGAATCCGCGCCGTCTGCGGGGCGCGCTTGAGGGCTTCGACCACCTCGATGCCGCCGATGTCCGGCATCAAGAGGTCCAGCACCACCAGGTCGGGCAGGTGGCGCTGGATCATCGCGATGCCCTCCTGCCCGCCGAAGGCCTGCAGCACGGTGTAGCCCGGCTGGCTCAGGAAGGCGGCCATGAGTTCGAGGGCGCGCGGGTCGTCATCAACGATGAGAATCTTGATCTGCCCGTCGCGCGGTGGTTGAAAGCCCAGCCGATCGAGCTCCTTGCGCAGGTCCTGCGGGCCGAAAGGCTTTTGCAGCACGGCCTTGGCGCCCAACGACACACCGATCTCGTGATCGGCCTCCACCGAGACGACCACCACTGGCACATCGGCCCAGGCCGGCAGGTCCTTGATGCGCGCCAGGAAATCCCAGCCATCCATGCCGGGCAGGCGGATGTCCAGGGTGATGAGGTCGGGCGTGAAGTCCGAGACCATCGGCAAGGCCGTCTCGCCCGAGATGGCATGCCGCACCCGAAAGCCCGCGGCCCGCAGTTGCGCGCTCATCAAAGCCAGTGCCTGCGCATCGTCCTCGATCACCAGCACCAGCGGCTGATCGGGGTTCTCGGCTTCGGCATCGGGGGCGATGAAGGCGCTGCTGCCCAGCGTCTGCCCCTGCCATGGCAGCCAGATGCAAAAGCAGCTGCCCTTGCCCTCTTCGCTGCTCAGGCCGACCGTGCCGCCATGCAACTGCGTCAGGCGCAGCACCGTGGCCAGCCCCAGGCCCGTGCCCTCGATCTTGCGTGTCAGCTCGTTCTTGATCTGGGTGAAGGGCTTGAAGAGCTTGTCCAGATCCTGTGGCGCGATGCCGATGCCGCGATCGGTCACGGTGATCTGCACGAAGGTCTCGAAGGCGCTGTCGGGTAGCGGCATGCGCACGCCATGCTTGAAACCAGGCACGCCCTGGGCCGCCCGCTGCCGGTCTACCAGTTCTGCCCGCAAGGTGATCTCGCCATGGTCAGGGCTGAACTTCACGGCGTTGGACAACAGGTTGTAGAGGATCTGCTTGAGCCGACGGCGGTCGGCGCTGAAGGTCTCGGCGCGGTTGAGGCCCATGGCGCGCAGCCGGATGTGGCGGCTTGCCGCCTTCTCTTGGACGATGCTCAGCGCGTCCTGCATCAGGCTGTCGAGGTGGATGGGCTCGGGATCGATGTCGACCTTGCCCGCCTCGATCTTGGACAGGTCCAGGATGTCGTTGACCAGGGACAGCAGGTGCTGGCCTCCCGCATGGATGTGGCCGATGAACTCGCGCTGCTTGGACGTCAAGGGGCCGCTGACCCCGTCGATCATGATGTAGGAAAAGCCGATGATGGCGTTGAGCGGCGTGCGTAGTTCGTGCGACATGGTCGAGAGGAACTCGGACTTGGCCTCGTTGGCTTCGGCGAGTTCGCGGTAGGCCTTGGCCACCTCGTCGCGTTGCGCCTGCAGTTCGGCATTGGCGGCCAGCAGTGCCTGGTTCTTCTGTTCCAGCTCGGCCAGCAGTTCGGCGCGGCTGTCGGCGAGCGCCCGTGCGGCGCGGGCCTCGGTCGCTTCCAGCTCGGCCTTGAGCAACTCAAGGCGGATGCGGCGGTTCTCGTCCTCGAACTGCTTGCGCCGGATCTGGGCGCGCACCCGGGCCACGAGCACATCGACATCGCCGGACTTGGGCAGGCAGTCGTCGGCGCCCGCCCCCAGGCCTGCCAGCATCGCCAGTCGGTCTTGCGCGGGCGTGAGCATGATCAGCGGGATGTCCCGCACGATGGGCGCTTCCTTGATGCGCTGGCAGGCCTGGTGTCCGTCCATGCCCGGCAGGTCGAGGCTCATCAGGATGCAATCGACGGGCAGCACGGCCAGCAGCGCCAGGGCCTCTTCGCCTGATCGGGCATGGGCCAGGTCATAGCCTTGCCCGCGCAGCGTGCTGTTCAGCTGGGCCAGGTCCTGGTCCGCGCCGCCTACTGTCAGCACCCGCTTGGGCCCCATGGGCGCATTGGCCTCGGTGCCCACGCTGCTGGCGGCGCTGCGCAGGAGCGCGGCCACCTTGGCCAGCATGATGTCGGTGTGTTCGTCCTTGCGCACGAAGGCGTCGGCGCCGGCCTCCAGCGCATCGAGCTCGTCGTGCTGCGATTCCGAGCTGGTCATCAGCAGGCAGGGCACGCCCCGCAGCCCCACATCCAGCCGCACTCTGCGGATCACCGTGGCGCCATCGATGCCCGGCATCACGTTGTCGATAACCATGGCGCTCGGTCGCGACAAGGCGGCCATGCGCAGCCCTTCTTCACCGCTGGCGGCCAAGGCGACTTCGTAGCCCGCGTTCGCAAAGGTGTCGCGCAGTGCCTGGCGGAAGGTGCTGCTGTCGTCGATCACCAGGATCTGCGGGCGCCCGCCGGGTTCACGCGCAGCCATGCGCGAGCGCAGCAGCGCCTTCACGCGCGCCAGCAGGAAATCGGCGTCGTAGGGCTTGCCGATGTACTCGTCGGCCCCGGTGCGCATGCCCAGCACCCGGTCCTTGACCTCGGTTTCGCTCGACAGCATGACGACCACCGCATCGGCATGGCGGGGGCAGGTGCGGATCTCCTGCAGCAGGCTCAGGCCGTCGCCGTCGGGCAGGCGCACATCCAGGACGAACACGTCAATGGCGGTGCGCGCAAGCACTTCGCGCGCCGCCGCCACGGTGGCGCACCCCCGGGTGTGGAAGCCGGCGGCATCGAATGTGTCCTGCAGGTCCATGCGGACGGTCAGGCTGTCATCCACGATCAAGACGGTGTGGTGTGCGCTCATTTGGTCCTGCTTCCTACTGTCTTCATGGCCTTGGCGAGTGCCGGGCCGATGTCATCGAGAGACAGGATCTGCCTGGCGGCGTCGAGCTTCACGGCCTCTCTGGGCATGCCGTAGATGACGCTGCTGGCTTCGTCCTGCGCGATGGTGTGGCCGCCGGCCTGCCGGATCTGCAGCAGGCCGGCTGCACCGTCGCGGCCCATGCCGGTCAGCAGGCAGGCGGTGGTGCGTTCGGCCAGGGGGCTGTGGGCGATGGTGGCGAACAGGTGGTCGATGGCGGGCTTGCACGAGTGCAGCGGCGGTGCATCCAGCCATGCCAGGCGGTCGTGATCGAGGATGAGGTGCTGGCCTGGCGGCGCCAGGATCACCGTGCCGATGGTGTCCTCCAGCGCTTCACCGTCGCGTGCATAGCGGGCCGGATGGCGGCTTTGGGCGGACAGCCATTCCGCAAAGGCCACGCCGAAGTCATCGCCGATGTGCTGCACGACCAGCACCGGCATCTTCAAGGGCTTGGGCAGGGTCTGAAGGATCTGAGCCAGAGCGCCTGGCCCGCCGGTGGAGGCGCCCAGCGCAATCAGACGGGGACGCACGCCCGGCTTGCGCGCCGTGCTGTCTCGGCTGGGCAGCGGGGGCAGCGGCGCCCGATGGGGCAGCTTGCCCCGCAGGTGCGTGATGACCCGCACGCGTGACACGAGCCGGACGCTGCTGACCAGCCGCCGGTCCCAGTCCTCGGGCTCTTCCGCGCCGCTGGGCTTTTCCAGCACCTCCAGGGCGCCGGCCGCCAGGGCGTCGAAGGTGCGGAACAGTTCGCTGCGCTGCAGGCCCGACACCACCAGGATGGGCGTCGGGCAATGCGCCATGATGTGCTCGGTGGCCGCCAGCCCGCTCATCACCGGCAGCAGCATGTCCATGGTGACCACGTCCGGCCGCAAGGCCATGCACAGGTCGACCGCCTGCCGGCCATCGCTGGCCTCGCCCACCACCTCGATGTGCCCGTCCGCGGCCAAGGCTTCGCACATGCGCTTGCGCACGGTCAGCGAGTCCTCCACGACCAGGACCCTCAGGCGGGGCATGGGCATCGCGATCATGCGGGCCTCCCTCGCTCGATGAGTTGCCGGACCATGCTCAGGAAAGGGCCCTGGGCGAAATCGCCCTTGACGATGTAGCCATCGGCGCCAACCTCGCGGCCGCGCCGCATGTCCTGTTCCGCATCGCGAGAGGTCACGAGGATGGCGGGGATATGGCGCAGCGCCGGATCGTCGCGCAGGGCCTGAACCAGGCCGAAGCCGTCCATGCCCGGCATGTCGACATCGACCAGCAGCAGCGCATAAGGCTGGGTGCGGACCTTGTCGAGCCCCTCCTCTGCCGAGTTGGCCGTGTGAACGCGGTGCCCGGCCGACATGAGGATGCTTTGCTCCAGCATGCGGGTGGTCAGGGAATCGTCGATGACGAGGATGGGCAGGCGCTCGGGTGCGGCCTGGGCGGCGTGTGCGTCGCGCGCGTCCAGGGCCATGGCCATGAGCCGCCCGGGATCCAGCACAAGCTGCGGGCGCCCCGCCACATCCAGGGTGACGCCCGCGATGCCTGGTGACGCAGGTGCCAGATCTGGCAATGGCTGCATCACGATGTGGGCGACGCCGGAAAGCCGGTCGACGCCCAAAGCGGCGCAGCGCGCACCTTCGCGGAAGATGACCGTGGACCAGGCCGGGCGCTCCTGGGCCGAAGCTGGGCGGCCCAGCGCGTGGTGCAGGGACATGAAGGGAATGGTCTGACCATCGTGGACCATGGTCCATCCTTCGCTGCCGGCGATGAGATCGGTCGAGGGCAGGCGGCGGGTGTGGACGATGGCGTCCAGTGGCAGCATGGCCGGCACGCCATCGGCCTCGACGCACAGCACGGCGATCACGGCCCTGTGCATCGGAAAGCTCAGGCGCCAGGCCGTACCCTGCCCCGGCGTGGTCTGCAACTGAACTTGCCCGCCGAGCTTGTCCAGCACATCTTTGACCACGTTCAGGCCGATGCCCCTGCCCGATGCCTCGGTGACCGAGGTGGCGGTGCTGAGCCCGCCGCCCAGCAGCAGGCGGGCGAGCTGCGCCGTGTCGGGCTGGCTTGCGTCGATGGCCGGCAGGCCTTGCCGGCTGGCCGCGCGCATCACGGCCTCGGCGTCGATGCCTGCGCCATCGTCGGTGCAGACGAAGTGCACGCGCGAACCTTCGCGGACCACCTCGATGGCCACCCGCCCCGCAGCGGGCTTGCCTGCCGCCTGCCGCTGCGCCGGCGGCTCGATGCCGTGGGCCACCGCATTGCGGATCAGCTGGAGCAGTGCAGGCTGCAGCGTGGCCAGCATGTCCACCTCCAGCCGGACATCCCCGCCGCTGCACGCCAAGCTGGCCTCCTTGCCCTGCAGCTGCGCCACATCCCAGACCGTGCGTGCCAGGCCGGGGAAAAGCTGGCGTGCAGGCACGAGCTGGAGCTGCTCTGCCGTGTCGCGTGTCTGCCTGAGGTCGCGGTCCAGTTGTTCGGTGGTGCGCGACAAGGCCGTGTCCAACTGATGGATGCGGCTGCGCAGTTCTTCGGCCATGTCGTGGGCCACGGCAACATCCTGCGCCAGCGGGGCACGGGGCAGACCGGCGCGGTGACGTCCCTTGCCAAGCTGGCTCAGCAACATGTCGACAAGCTCTGCGGCGCGTTGCGTGGCATCCAGATGTTCGCGCAGGCTGGCCACCCGCACATGGCTGCATGCGATGCCCTCCAGCACAGCCGTGAGCGCTTCGCTGCTGCCGGCGCGCAGGCTCTTGCGCAGGTCCTCGCCTGGCTGGGAGGTGGCGCCGGCCGCCCCTGGCGCCATGGCCGCCGGCAGCTTGGCGGCGGGGCTCGCCGCGGCGGTGGCAGAGGCCTGCTCCGTTTGCTCGCCCTCGCGCTGGGCGGGCTCAGCCTCGTCGAGCCGCGCAAGCAGGGCCGCCATCTGGTCGACCCGTCCCAGCAAAGGGTTCAGCACCTCGGCAGGCAAAGGCTGTGCGCGCTCGCGCCAGGGCGCCAGCGCATCCTCGATGGCGTGTGCGTGCCCGGCGATCTCCACCTGCCTGACCACCCTTGCCGCGCCCTTGAGTGTGTGCGCCAGCCGCAATAGCCTGGCCACCAGGGCGCCGGGTGCCGTGTCCGTCTCCAGGCGCAACATGGCGCTGCTCATTTCGTCGAGCAGTTCCCGCGCCTCGATGCGGAAGTAGCGGTAAGGGTCCTTGCTGTTCATGGCGTTCAAGCGCTGTTCAGCGTGTTCAAGACACCGCCTGCGGCTGCACCAGTTTCAGCAGCCCCTTGGAGAGTTCGGCCAATTGGGCCGCCGTCTGGAAGGTCTGCCCCGAGCTGACCTCCGTTTCCTTCGTGGCCTGGGCTGTGCTGGCTATGGCCATCTTGACCTGCTCGATCGCCGTGGCCTGCTGCTTGGTCGACAGCTCGATCTCGCGCGAGGCCTCGGTCGTGTTGCCGATCAGCTCGGTGATGTGCTTGAAGGATTCGGTGACCTCGCCAAACAGGTGTGAGCCGACGTCCACCGCCTTCGAGCCGGTTTCGGTGGCCATCACCGTCGTGTTGACCGCGCTGCGCACGTCTTCGATCATCTGGCGGATCTCCTTGGTCGATCCCCCCATGCGGTCGGCCAGCTTGCGGATCTCGTCGGCCACGACACCGAAGCGTTTGCCCGCCTCCCCTGCCCCGCTGGCCTCGATGGTGGCGTTGATGGCCAGGATGTTGGTCTGCTCGGCCAGCTCGGCCACGATGTCCAGCACCGCGCCGATCTGCTGCGATTTCTTGCCCAGGTCCAGCATGTGGCTGACGATCTGGTCGACCTGATGGCGGATGCCGATGATCGATTCGTTGCTGCGCTGCACGGTGCCTTCGCCAGCGCGCGTGGCCGCCACGGTCTGTTCGGCCACGGCGGCCACACGCTGGGCGCTGGTGGCGATCTGGCGCGAGGTGGTGAGCAGTTCGCTGATGGTGGTGGAGATCTCGGTCATCGCCGTGGACGACTCCCGCGCGCCGGCCGCCTGCTGGGTCGCCGCGGACTGCAGCTCGGTTGAAGACTGGCGCACATGCCGCACCGCCGATGCGATCTCGGTGTTCATGGAGCGCACGATGAGGGCGCCGGCCACGCTCACCAGCGCCAGGCAGATCAGGGTGCCGAAGATGATGGTCAGGCGCGCATTGCTGGCCGCGCGTTCGACCTCGTCCGCCCTTTGCGCCAGGAGGTTGCGCTGATGCTGTTCGAGCAAGGTGGCCAGGGTGCGGATCTCGTCCATCATCTTCTTGCCCTCACCGGTGAGGATGCGCTGCTTGGCCGCCTCCAGGCCGCTTTGCCGCACGATGTCCACCGTGGCCTGCATCTCGTGGACCTTGCGGTTGACCAGCACCTCCAGCTCATCGAGCCGGCTCAGCTGCGCCGGGTTCTCCGCCAGCAACTTGCGCAGCGCCTTCAGCATGGGCGGGATGGCTTCCCGCGCGTGCTCGTAGGGCGCCAGGTAGGCGTCTTCTCCGGTGATCAGGAAGCCGCGCTGGCCAGTCTCGCCATCCTTGAGCTGGTTCTGCAGCGAGGTGATGTGCTCCAGCACCTCATGGGTGCGTGCCACCTCGTAGCTGGTGTCGGTCAGCAGGTCGATGGCACGGTAGGCCAGCGTGCCGATGCCCAGCAGCATCAGCAAGGACAGTGTGAAGCCCAGGGCGATCTTTCTTCCGAAGGTCCAGTTCATCGTCTCTCCTGATGGGCCTGGCGGGCCAGGTCTTGAATGGTGGTGAGCACGGCGGGGATGCTGATGAGTGGGCAAAGTCCCGCTTCTGTCTGCAACTGCCCGTCGATGAGCGCTTCCCGCTGGCCGGCATGGCCTGACGCTGCGTCGCCCTGCCCATCCCGCGACACGGGCGCGAGCATGGCGAGCGGGCAGCGGATGTGGCGCTCAAAATGTGCGATCGACAGCAGCAATGCGGGCTCGCGGGTGACGAGTTGCCAGGCGCCCGCCTGGCCCGTTGCTTTGCCCGCGCCGCCAAGGCCTGGCTTGCCCACCAGCACAGCCAGGTCGTAGACCGGCAGCACGCGGCCTTCATGGCCTGACAGCCCCAGCAGGGCCGCCGTGGCCCCCGGCAATGGCGTGATCCAGGTCGACTGGCGCAGGCCGAGGATCTCGGCCAGTCGCAAGGCGTGCAACTGCTGCTCAAGACGGATCAGTAAAAAATCCGCCCATGCCTGGCTGTCCTCGGACGTGGGGCGGCTGAAGCTTTCATCGAAAGCCTGCCGCATGGCCGCCGCCGTGAGGCCCCGGTTCATGGGCGCGCTCCATCCGGCATGGCGTCGGCCTGGCACAGCTGCATCAAGGCCTCGCGCCCGAAACCACCGCCGAAAAGCTGAATCCGGGTTGCGCTTTCGCGGGCCATCAGCCGCCAGGCCAGCGCGCTGGCTTGCCTGCTGGCTGCCGCATCGCCACCGAGCCTGGCCAGCATGGACAGATGCAGTTGCGGCATGGCGAAGTGAGGGTCGAGGTAGGTGGCGCGCTGGTCGCTGTCCATGGCCTGGTCCGGTGCATCCTGCGCGGCCAGACTCAGGGCCAGCGCATGCTGCAAGTCGGCATGGAAGGGATGCCGGGTCAAGGCCCGTCGGCAGCAGGCCTCGGCCTCGGCGGCGCGGTGGACGTGCAAGAGCAGCAAGGCCCGCAACACCTGCGTCAGCGGCGGGGCGTCGGCCAGCGCGCCCGTCTCGGCTTCCAGTGCCATCAGTGCTTCCTGAAAGCGCTCCTGGGTGAACAGGCGCATGGCGTTCCTGGGCAGTTCCGCGGGGCCTTGCCATGGCTGATCCGGCGCAGCCTGTCTTGACCGCGGCGTTCGCCGGTGGGCGGGGGGCAAGGCGGCCCGCTGCGCCGGCGACGGTGTGGCCGCTTGATCCGCAGGACGCCGCCTGCGGTGATAGAAGGTGCCGTGGCTCTGGCACAGTTCGAATTCGGCCGACAAGCCCCTCAGGCTCTCCGCGTGGCCGAGCAACAGGTAAGCGCCGGGGGCCATCGACCGGGTCAGGCGCGCCAGCACCTTCTCAAGTTGCGCCGCCTCGAAGTACATCAGCACATTGCGGCACATCACCACATCGAAGATCGCCGGCCGCCAGAAAGCGTCGTGCGCATCGGCGAGGTTGTGGCGAGAGAAGCGAACGGCGGCCCGGATGCGTTCGTCCAGCACATGGACATCGCCCTCCTGCCTGAACCAGCGGGCGCGCATGGCCTCGGGCGTGTCGCGCAGGCTCCAGCTGCCCCAACGGCCCAGGCGAGCCTTGTCGAGCGCTTGCGGATTGACGTCGATGGCGTCGATCTCCACCTTGTGGGCCGCTGCCTGCGGGAGCGCGGCCACGGTCATGGCAATGGAGTAGGCCTCGTCGCCACTGGCGCAACCGGCCGACAGGATGCGCAGCGGCCTGCCATGGGCCATGGCCAGGCGCTCGGGCAGGATGCGCTCGCGCAAGGCCTCGAATTGCTCGGCATGGCGGAAGAAGGATGTCTCGCCCACGGTCAGCGCCGACGCGAGCTGGCGCCACTCTTCTTGCGCGCGCGCCTGGGCCAGGCTGGCCAGATAGCGCTCTTCGGATCCGGCCTTGCAGGCTTTTGCGCGGGCTGCCAGCAGATCGCCCAGCCAGGCCAGCCTGTCGTCTTCGAAACGCAGCCCGAACTCCTTGACGATCAGTTGCCGAAAGCGCTCTGCCGTGGTCGGCCCAGGCGTGGCCAGATGGTGGCGAGGCGCGTTCATGTGGCGCGCTCCGATGCCGTGCCGTCCTGCCCTTGCGCGAGTGACACGAGGCGCACGCTGTCGAGCAGCATCAGCAAGGTGGCATCTTGCCGGGCGGTGGCGAGCACCATTGAAGGCGCGGGCCCCTGCAGCAGGCTGGGCAGGCTTTGCAACTCGGCGGCAGGCACGGCGCGGATGCCTCCCACCTGCTCGACCGCCAAGGCCAGCGGCTGTGCGGGCTGTTCAGGCAGTGTGCCCGGCGCCTGCACGGTCAGCAGAATGAATCGCCCGGCCTGCACCGGCGCCCCGCCGAGCAGCACGCCCATGTCCAGCACCGGTGTGGCCATGCCGCGGATCACGGCCATGCCCAAGACATGGCCAGGTGAATCAGGCACCCGTGTGATGGCCTGCGGGCGCATGGTCTCGCGCACCTGTGCGACAGGCACGGCACAGGTCCAGCCTTGGGTCTGACAAATGAGCAATGCCATGAACCCCTGTCCGTCCTCCACCATGCATCTCCTGGCTTCGGCCCACCGACTGAGTATGCGCGCCGCGGCCGGTGGGTGCCTTTGGCGTGAGCGGCGCGGTCGTCCTCCCCGGCTGCGCGTTTCAGTTTAGGTCAAGGCCCTCTGGCTCTTCCACGAATGGGGGCTTGACTTGCGCATAAGCGTTGCGTCAAAGAAAAAAGGCCCATGACATGGAGGTCATGGGCCTGATTTGTCGCGGCCTGCTGCGCCGCTGGCGCAACAAAATCGCACACCAAAAGATATGTGATCAGCGCAGTTCGCGGCGCAGGATCTTGCCCACCGGGGTCTTGGGCAGCTCGGTGTCGCGGAACTCGACCACGCGCGGGATCTTGTAGCCGGTCAGGTTCTTGCGGCAGTGCTCGATCACGGCCTCTTTGGTCAGACCGGGGTTGCGCGGCACGATGATGACCTTCACGCGTTCACCCGCCACCTCGTCGGGCACGCCCACGGCCGCCACTTCCTTGACGTCCGGGTGCATGGCCACCACGTCCTCGATTTCGTTCGGGTAGACGTTGAAGCCCGAGACCAGGATCATGTCCTTCTTGCGGTCGACGATGCGCACGAAGCCCTTCTCGTCCATCACGGCGATGTCGCCCGTGGCCAGCCAGCCTTCGCTGTCGAGGACCTTGGCGGTCTCTTCAGGGCGCTGCCAGTAGCCTTGCATGACCTGCGGACCCCGCACGCACAGCTCACCCGGCTCATCGATCTCGCACCAGCTGCCATCGTCGCGGCGCATGCGCACTTCGGTCGAGGGCACGGGCACGCCGATCGAGCCGGTGAAGACCGGGCCCGGGTTCTTGATGTCCACAGGTGCCTGCGTCACGATGGGCGAGCACTCGGTCAGGCCATAGCCTTCGGTGATGTTGTTGCCTGTGGTCTGGTTCCAGCGCTCGGCGATGTTGCGCTGCAGGGCCATGCCGCCGGCGATCGACAGCTTCAGGTTCGAGAAGTCGAGCTTGCGGAAAGACGGGTCTTCCAGGAAGGAGGCGAACATCGTGTTCACGCCGGTGATGCCGGAGAAGCGCTCCTTCTTGAGCACCATCATCACGCGCTTGACGTCGCGGGGGTTGGCGATGAGGATGTTGCGGCCGCCCAGGGCCATGAAGATCAGGCCGTTCACCGTCAACGAGAAGATGTGGTACATCGGGATCAGCGTGACCACGGTCTCCGTCTCGCCCGTCAGCTGGCCTTCGGCAAAGGCCAGGGCCTGCTGGCAGTTCGACAGCACATTGCGGTGCGTCAGCATGGCGCCCTTGGCCACGCCGGTGGTGCCGCCGGTGTACTGCAGGAAGGCCAGGTCGCCCGGCTTGACTTCCACCGACTTGAGCGACATCTTCGCGCCGGCCTTGAGCACGTCGCGGATCCAGATGGCACCAGGCAGGCTGTAAGCCGGCACCATCTTCTCGACCTTGCGCAGCACGAAGTTGATCAGGCGGCCCTTGGCGTTGATGAAGCCATCGGAGAGGATGTCACCGATCTGCGTCAGCACGATGCGCTTGACCTTGGTGCCGGGCAGCGCTTCTTGCAGCGTCTTGGCGAAGGTCTCCATCACGATGATGGTCTCGGCGCCGGAGTCCTTCAGCTGGTGATTGAGTTCGCGCGCCGTGTAGAGCGGGTTCACGTTCACCACCACGGCACCGATGCGCAGGATCGCGAACAGGCAAACGGGGTACTGGAAGGTGTTGGGCAGCATGATCGACACGCGATCGCCCTTCTTGATGCCCTGGCTCTGCAGCCATGCCGCGAAGGCCTTGACCAGACGGTCCAGCCGGTCGTAGGTCATCTCGGTGCCGATGCTCACCAGGCCCGGACGCTCGCGGTACTTGCCGATGCACTCGTCGAAGTAGGCGCTGAGGTTCTGGTACTTGTCCAGCTGGATGTCGTGCGCGACACCTGGCAGGTAGGACGACAACCAGATCCGGTTGGTGGAACCGTCGGGATTGACGACGGAAGGCTTCGGCGATGCGGCCGAGGCAGCAGCAGCTTGGGACATCGGGGTTCTCCTCGTATGCCTGTCTGTAGACAGGGGTGGCTTTGTCACCGGGAGGTGGTGTTCCCGGCGCGCCTGATGAAGTTTCAGAGTGTATCAATCTTCGGCCGGATTACCGTGTGAACCCGGTCGAAGCCTACCGATATCAGCGTTCGACGATCGCCACCACGCCCTGGCCGCCGGCCGCGCAGATCGAGATCAG
>CAYPUS010000011.1:0-25876 GCA_964413815.1 uncultured Aquabacterium sp.
GTCCATCACCAATCGCTTTCTGGTGCTGCTGGCCACCTTGATGCTCAGTGCATGGGGGGTGTATTCGGTTGCGAGTACGCCGCTGGACGCCTTGCCCGACCTGTCTGATGTGCAAGTCATCATCCGCACGACCTACCCAGGCCAGGCGCCGCGCATTGTGGAGAACCAGGTCACCTACCCGCTGACCACGACCATGCTGTCGGTGCCTGGCGCCAAGACGGTGCGGGGGTACTCCTTCTTCGGCGACTCTTATGTCTACGTGCTGTTCGAGGACGGCACCGATCTGTACTGGGCCCGCTCGCGTGTGCTGGAGTACCTGAACCAGGTTCAGTCGCGTTTGCCTGCCAGCGCCAAGGCGTCGCTGGGGCCCGACGCCACGGGCGTGGGCTGGATTTACCAATACGCCCTGGTGGACCGTGGAGGCACACAGGATGCGGGTCAGTTGCGTGCCTTGCAGGACTGGTTCTTGAAGTACGAACTCAAGACCGTGCCCAATGTGGCGGAAGTGGCCTCGGTGGGCGGCATGGTGCGCCAGTACCAAGTGGTGCTGGACCCCGCCAAACTGGCCACCTACGGCATCCCGCACACCCAGGTGGTCGAGGCCATCCAGAAGGCCAATCAGGAGGCGGGCGGTTCGGTGCTGGAGTTGGGCGAAGCCGAGTACATGGTGCGCGCCTCTGGCTACCTGCAATCGCTGGACGATTTCCGGCAAGTGCCCTTGATGACCACCGACGCAGGCGTGTCAGTGCGCCTGGGGGATGTGGCCCGCATCCAGATGGGACCCGAGATGCGCCGGGGCATTGGTGAATTGGACGGTAAGGGAGAAGCCACTGGCGGCGTGATCGTGATGCGCTCAGGCAAAAACGCATTGGAGACGATTGCTGCTGTGAAGGCCAAGCTCAAGACCCTGCAAGCCAGCTTGCCCAAAGGGGTGGAGATCGTGCCGGTGTACGACCGATCCACCCTCATCGAGCGTGCGGTGGATAACCTCTCGCACAAGCTGCTCGAAGAGTTCGCCGTGGTGGCCGTGGTGTGCTTTGTCTTTTTGTTTCACCTGCGCTCGGCCCTGGTGGCCATCATCTCGCTGCCCCTGGGCATCCTGGCGGCTTTCATCGTCATGCACCACCAAGGGGTGAACGCCAACATCATGTCGCTGGGTGGCATCGCCATTGCCATTGGCGCCATGGTGGATGCAGCTGTGGTGATGATCGAGAACGCCCACAAGCACCTGGAACACTGGGAGCAGGCCCATCCCGATCAAACGCTGGAAGGTGCCGAGCGCTGGAAGGTCATCGGCGACTCGGCGGCCGAGGTTGGGCCCGCGCTGTTTTTCTCACTGTTGATCATCACGCTGTCTTTTGTGCCAGTGTTCACGCTGGAGGCGCAAGAGGGGCGGCTGTTCTCGCCGCTGGCCTTCACCAAAACCTATGCCATGGCGGCGGCAGCGGGCTTGTCGGTCACGCTGATCCCCGTGCTGATGGGCTACCTGATCCGTGGCCGCATCCCCAGCGAGCAGAGCAACCCGCTCAACCGACTCCTGATTGCCATCTACCGCCCACTGCTCAATGCAGTCTTGCAAGGCCCCAAGCGCACGCTGGCGGTGGCCGCCGTGTTGCTGTTGCTCAGCTTGTGGCCCTTGCAGCACATTGGCGGTGAGTTCATGCCCAAGCTGGACGAGGGCGACCTGCTCTACATGCCTACAGCCCTGCCGGGCTTGTCCGCAGGCAAGGCCGCCGAGCTGCTTCAGCAGACCGACCGTTTGATCAAGACTGTGCCCGAGGTGGCCAGTGTGTATGGCAAGGCAGGTCGCGCCGAAACCGCGACAGACCCGGCGCCCATGGAGATGTTCGAGACCACCATCCAATTCAAACCCAAAGACCAATGGCGCCCGGGCATGACGCAAGACAGGCTGGTTGAAGAACTGGACCGCATTGTCAAAGTGCCCGGCCTGGCCAACATTTGGGTGCCCCCCATCCGCAACCGCATCGACATGCTGGCCACCGGCATCAAGAGCCCCGTGGGCGTGAAGGTGGCAGGCATCGACCTGACCACCATCGACCGACTCACGGGCGAGATCGAGCGGGCGCTCAAGGATGTGCCCGGTGTCAGCAGCGCCTTGGCCGAGCGCCTGACAGGTGGGCGCTATGTGGATGTCAACATCCGTCGGGATGCCGCCGCGCGCTTTGGCATGAACATCGCCGATGTGCAGTCGGTCATCAGCTCGGCAGTGGGCGGCGAGAACATCGGCGAGACGGTGGAAGGTTTGCAGCGCTTCCCGATCAACCTGCGCTACCCACGCGAAACACGTGATTCGCTGGAAAAACTGCGCACCTTGCCCATCGTGAACGAGCGCGGGCAGCGCCTGGTCTTGTCCGACGTGGCCGACATCCGCGTAACCGATGGCCCACCCATGCTGCGCAGCGAGAACGCCCGCCTGTCAGGCTGGGTGTATGTGGACATCCGGGGGCGGGATCTGCGATCAGCGGTGCAGGACATGCAAAAGGCTGTCGCGGCCAAGGTCAAACTGCCGCCTGGCTACTCGGTGTCCTGGTCAGGCCAGTTCGAGTTCCTGGAGCGGGCCACGGCCAAGCTCAAGGTGGTGGTGCCCTTCACGCTGCTGATCATCTTCGTGTTGCTGTACCTGACATTCGGCGCGTTTGACGAAGCCTTGCTGATCATGGCCACGCTGCCCTTTGCCCTGGTGGGCGGCATCTGGTTGCTCTACCTGCTGGGCTACAACCTCTCGGTGGCGGGCGCTGTGGGCTTCATCGCGTTGGCGGGGGTGTCGGCCGAGTTTGGCGTGATCATGCTGCTCTACCTCAAGCAGGCTTGGGGCGAGCGCATCGACAAGGGCCAGGTCAGTGTTGATGACCTGCTCGATGCCATCCGCGACGGCGCCGTGCTGCGCGTGCGGCCCAAGGCCATGACGGTGGCCGTGATCCTGGCGGGCTTGCTGCCGATCATGTGGGGGGCTGGCACGGGCTCCGAGGTCATGCAGCGCATCGCCGCGCCCATGGTTGGGGGGATGATCACGGCGCCGCTGCTGTCGATGTTTGTGATTCCGGCTGCGTTTCTTCTGCTCCGACACGGCGGCAAAAAAGCCTGATCCGTCCATGCGAACAACAAGCCATGAGCAGGACACATTACATTCTGCAAGGCAACTTGCTGTTCTCATGGGCTCATCTTGGTGTTATCGCCCTGAGATCACCATCACGCAGCAGCGAGCCCAAGTTTCCACGCCTGCGGATGCATGTCGAACAATACCGCATCTAAGGCGCTGGCTGAGGGGAAGATCACATCCAAGCCGAGGCGATGCTCTGCACGACATCACCCACTGGTTCGGATGGGCAGTTTACAAAGCGCAGCATGAATGTAGGCCGCACTCATGTGCGCCGGCCGTCCCCTGCGTCGCCAAATGTGCCTGCCACACCACAACCAATAAATGGGGTCGCTATTCATCATGAATGGCGTTCGGGCAACAGTTGCGACAAGTATCAACAAAACGTCAAAGCCATCAGGTTACAGAATTGTAATCAGGCGGCAATGCTCAAGTAATGATTTGCGATTGAAAATTTAGAATTCACGTGCCGCTGCGGCGCATGAATCATATTTCAACAAATGAATGCGCCACCAAACGCAGATCTTATGCCCACAAAATCATTCAATGAAGAAACTTGGCGGTATATGCTGAACATCCCGGTGCTTCGAAATCTTGCACTGCGGCATTACAAATCAAAGTTTGAAAACAACATTTCTGAAAACCTGTTCGAGGGAGTATTTTCCTCATTCGAAGAGGCGCAATCTCACATCCCAAGCGACAAGCGATCCGGTTACGACAATGATGAATCGGCCAATCTGCTCTACACGAGCGCGATTGCCCACTGGGATTATCCAGCCATGTTCTGGATTTCAAGATCTATGCAGCAGGGAATGCATTCAATCTTTGATTTGGGTGGCCATATCGGCATTAAGTACTACGCCTTTCGCAGATCAATTGGTTATCCCGCCAGTGTGAAATGGACCGTTTGTGATGTGCCCGCCGTGGTCAGAAAGGGGCAGGAAATTTCCCATGCTCGAGACGGTGATAAAAAGATGTTTTTCACCGAGGACTTCAATGACATTAAAGGTCATGATGTTCTCTATGCATCTGGGTCTCTTCAGTATTTGCCAAGCACCCTTTCAGAACTTCTTGCTTCCTCAGGAAGCCGCCCTCGCAGAATCATCATCAATATCACACCGATTCATGCAGATCTCAGCTACTTCACCCTCAACAACATAGGGTCTTCGATTTGCCCATACAGGATTCAAGCCAGAGATCAGTTTGTGAGATCCGTCTTGGCGCTAGGCTACAGCCGAGCAGGAGAGTGGGAAAATATAGGCAAAGGCTTGTTCATCCCTAAATCCAAAGCGCACACCCTTGCCCACTATTCAGGCTTCTGCTTTGATTTGATTTGAATGCATAGATTTGGCGCAGAAAAAGATATGCAGCGAAAACCGAAAGTGACGGGGAAAAATATCAAAAAAATTCGACACTCATTCCCGTCAATTGGCGCGACATCCAATAATATTAGTGTCGCATCATTAATTCTCGTGACCTTCTGACAGAAGGTTGCCCAAGCGGGCAACCTCATTGCTGTTGGCAACAATTTTTTTGCCCTCCACAGTTTCCAGCGACTCGCCTTTTTTCAGGTATACCGCCTTCCCATACCTGTCTTCTTTGGCCATTTTTCCATCTTGAAAGATGTACAACGTACCACCGTCCTTCAATTGGTGAACGTCTTTTGCTTTAGCTTTTGCCGCATCACCACCATATGAGGCGCCAACAACTCCAAACAAGGTGGCGAACACGATCATCAAGGCAGACTTTTTCATAGTGCTCTCTCAAAAAATTCGAATTGAAAAAAGTGACCTGTTGCCAAACATCAGGCCAAGCCACGCATATACTTTACAAGGCGCCACATTACTAAAGCATGAAGCGACGATTACATTTTTGTGGGCAGAGCGTCAACTACGTGGCGTCTTAAAATTTCAGCACGCATGACCGCGACGGTGCAGTCATCATAGACCCTTGCCAGGTGCGCGTCATTGCCGCCCAAGTGGCAGTTTTTCTTGAAAAGAGCAGAGCGCCTAGAACCAGGGATGTCTGGTCGTCGTGAAGGCGTCTTTGAGACTTGGCTCACCCTAAAACCCGAACGCAATGAATGCGCATTTATCCAAACGTCATCAGCATCTGGGCACATTACGCGAAAACCGCAGCCTCCGCGCTTTAAGACGAGCAGAAATTCAGGCGGATAAATGACACCCCCCACCCCGGTAGAAAAGTGAAGATGAGAAGCTTCTGTATTCTTGCAAAGAGGCCATGCCGTGTATGGCATCAGCTTACATCCATCCATCAACAGGGACCTCGCACGCAAGCAATGGATAACGGTTCTGTTGCCCAACCACGCACGCAATAGAAGCTCAAACGCCAAGTTCTGATAGAAGACATCGTCATCAATGGTGATTAGGGGCCTAACGAAAGATGCATGCATCCGGAGGTAGGGTTGAATTTTTTTGTGAGGCCCATCGTTTTCGCAAGTTATCACTTCCAACCCTCGATGACACAAACGCATCAAGGATTTCGGCAACCTCCCCGGGCAATCTTCACGCGAAAGAAAGAGAATGATTCTCTTTGGTTTTGTTCCGTTGCAGGCAGACTCAATCGCCAAGTGAACTCTTCCAACCCGATCTCCATGCGACGTAAGAGTCACATCGAAGGCTGAGCTCTCGTCAATCAATTTTTCTTTAGATATCCACCCTTTCAGAGTGTACCAAATGAAAAGAACATAACTCTTCACAACACCCTCGCATTATCCAGCCCACCCACGCAGACCAAGCGTTACGTTCGATTTGATGCGCTTAACGAGCACTAACTAAAATAAACCTATTTTGATTGCAATAAATTAGCGGGCAAGCAGATGCTCAAACAGCTTCAGATCAAAGATATTGATCGAAATGAAATAGACGTTTCGTCAAGGTGCAGCTTGGATCTCTGTCACGACCATCTTCCCTCCCTCACTGACGACCATGAACTTCACCCGATCCCCAGGTTTGAGGTTGGACAAGATGCCTTTGTCCTTGGCCGTAAACACCATGGTCATGCCCGGCATGTCCAGGTGCTTGATGTCACCATGTTTGATGGTGACTTTGCCGTTGGCCGGGTCAATCTTTTTGATCTCGCCGTCGGTCATAGCCGGAGCCTGCGCAGACTCCATCTTCGAGTGATCCATGGCAGCTTGTGCGAAAGACGCCAGAGGAGATGCCAGGCCGAAGGCACAGGTGGATGCAACAAGAAGCTTGGAAAATGTGTTCATTGGTGACCTCATGAGTAAGCGTTGAAAACCAGAGACGATCCATCTTTTTGGATCAGCAGTATTTGGTATGGATCGCGGTGACCATCAAAGTCAGGCCCATCCATCCCAGGTGACCCAACGGGCATGCCGGGCACAGCCAAACCAAGCGCATTTGGCTTGTCTTTGAGCAAGCGTCGAATGTCGCTTGCAGGAACATGCCCCTCGATCACGTAGCCAGAGACCACAGCGGTGTGACAAGAGGCGTGTCGCTCAGGCATGCCGAGTTTGGTGCGCGCATCTTTGTTGCCTTCATCGACCACAGTGACGATGAAGCCGTTTTGCTCAAGGTGAGAAACCCACAGATTGCAACAGCCGCAGTTGGGATCCTTCCACACCTTGACAGGTGTTCGGCCCGCCGCCCCGGTGGCGGCCCAAGCCATCGGCACGCTTGTCAATGCCAAAGCTGTCATCAGGACCGTGCGCCTGGAGCGAAGGGACGGCATGGGTTGGTCTCGCATGTTCATTTCTTCGAAACCTGCACCTTCCCCCGCATGCCTGCCTCATAGTGACCAGGAATCAGGCATGCAAAGTTCACTGTGCCTGCCTTGGTGAACTGCCAGACGATTTCACCTTGCTGCCCCGGCGCAATGGTCACCTTGTTGGGCTCGTCGTGCTCCATGCCCGGGAACTTCTTCATCACCTCCAGATGTTCCAGGAGCTCTTTTTCTGTCCCCAGGTTCATCTCGTGTTTGATCTGACCCGTGTTGCTGATGACAAAGCGCACGGTTTCACCCTGCTTGACGCGGATGGCTGCGGGTTCAAAGCGCATCTTGTCGTTCATCGACACCTTCACCGTTCGGGTGACCTTGGATGCCTGGCCAGGCTTACCAATGGCTGATTCTTCAGTGCCGTGGCTCTCACCGCCGTGATCGTGTCCGTGCTGCCCGCCAGCAAACACCGCTGAAGAAAAAGCCATGCAGGCGATGGCGATGAAGCGGGCGGTGATGTGATGTGTACTCGTCATGGAAAACTCCGTAGCAAGGGTTGATGTTCAGTGATCGCTGTGAGATGTCGGCTTGCGTGCGCGCACCTCGACTGCTTTGTCAGGCTTGTGTGCTCTGGGCATGGACTGCCCGCCCTCGGCCTTGAATCTGGCTGGCTCACTCAGCGGGCCCGTGTATTCATGAGCCACTGTGCCTTCGGGGTGTTTGAACCAGCCCGGGTCTTTGTAGTCACCATGCTTTTGGTTCTTTCGGACCTTGAGTACACTGAACATGCCCCCCATCTCGACCGATCCGAACGGCCCTTCGCCAGTCATCATCGGCGCCGTGTTGTCAGGGATGGGCATTTCCATCTCGGTCATGTCCGCCATGCCGCGCTCGCCCATGACCATGTACTCGGGTAGCAGCCCCTTGATCTTCTTGGCAACGCCACGGTGATCCACCCCGATCAAGTTGGGAATGTCATGCCCCATGGCGTTCATGGTGTGATGGCTCTTGTGGCAGTGAAAGGCCCAGTCACCTTCCTCGTCAGCCAGGAACTCAATCTGCCGCATCTGCCCAACGGCCACGTCCGTGGTCACCTCGTACCAACGGGTGCTTTTGGGAGTCGGGCCGCCATCCGTACCGGTCACCAAAAATTCATGACCATGCAAATGGATGGGGTGGTTCGTCATCGTGAGGTTGCCAACCCGGATGCGCACTTTGTCGTTGAGTCGAACGTTGAGCGAGTCAACCCCAGGAAAGATGCGGCTGTTCCATGCCCAGAGATTGAAATCAAGCATGGTCATCGTCTTGGGCGTGTAACTGCCTGGATCGATGTCAAACGCATTGAGCAAGAAGCAGAAATCTCTGTTGACCTCATCGATCAAAGGGTGTTTGCTCTTGGGGTGTGTGACCCAAAACCCCATCATGCCCATCGCCATTTGGGTCATTTCATCTGCGTGGGGGTGATACATGAATGTTCCCGGGCGGCGTGCCACGAACTCATAAACGTAGGTCTTCCCAGCGGGAATGGCAGGCTGGTTGAGGCCAGCCACACCGTCCATGCCGTTGGGCAGCCGCTGGCCGTGCCAATGGATGCTGGTGTGCTCGGGCAGCCGGTTGGTGACATAAATGCGGACGCGGTCGCCCTCCACCACCTCAATGGTTGGCCCTGGGCTTTGCCCGTTGTAGCCCCAAAGATGAGCTTTGAAGCCCGGTGCCATCTCCCTCACCACGGGCTCGGCTATCAGGTGAAACTCTTTGACGCCCTGGTTCATCCGCCACGGCAGTGTCCATCCATTCAGGGTCACCACCGGGTTGTATGGGCGACCCGTTTCAGGAAAGAGTGGCGGCATGGTGTCCGCGCTGGTTTGAAGCACTGGTTCGGGCAATGCTGCCATTGCCACGCGACTGACTGCGCTGGCTGCCACCGCGCCACCGGCCACACCAGCCATCTTGAAAAAATCTCTTCTTGACGACATCATTGTTCCTCTGTTCAGTGACCGCCACCGGCGCTAGGGGCTGCACCGCCGACGGAAAGGGTGGTGCTGGTGGGGCGTCCAATCAGGGATGCCTGCATAGCTGCATCGGCCAACCAGAACTGTTGTTCAGCATCGATAGCGGCAATGACCGTTTCCACTTGATCCCGGTAGTCGGCCAGCAGCTCGAATACACCGATGAGCATGCCGTTGTAGCGAAGCTGGTTCTCATCCGAGATGACTTTGCGCAGAGGCAGGACCTCTTCTCTGTAATGCCTGGCGACGTCGTGAGCAGCTCGATAGGCCGAATAGCTCTCTCGCAGGTTAGAGCCTGCTGAACGTACGACAGCCTCAAGCTGATTGGCCGCGGCCAAAGTTCGCGCATTGAAAGCATCACGTTGCATACCACCCCAGTCAAAAATTGGCAGTCGCAAGGCCAACTCATAACCTCTGGCAGTGGAGCTTGTTCCCGCTGCATTATCAAATTTGGTGTTCCTGCGTGCGGTCAACTCGATGTCGGTAAACGAGTTCACCAGTTCAAGACCCTGGGCCTTGGCATACGCATCGAAATTACTCTGGGCCAAGCGAATGTCCAGTCGGGATTGAGACGCCTGCGCACTGAATGCCTTCGGATCCACTGGTTCCTTGGGCAGGTCGGGAAGACGATCTGGAAGCCTCAACTGATCGACTTGTGCATCGTTCAAACCAAGCAGACGCACCAACTCCTCTCTGGCCGCCGTATTCAGATGGCTTGCAGAGGCCAGCCTGGTTGCTGCATCGGCATAGAAGGCCTGTTGCCTGGCGCGCGAAACACGGTTGAAGTTGCCGACCGCTTGCATACGTTGCGCCAGTTCTGCGCTTGCTTGCGATGCCTCATAGACTTGTTCGGCGTACTTGAGCGTCTGTTGAGCGGCCACGGCACGGACCCATGCCTGGCGGACCAAGGTCACCTGGTCCACAACGTCTGCAGCCAGCTTTACCTGTGCTTGTTCGATTCGTCGACTGGCAGCACTTTGTCTCCACGGTAGAGCGATGAGATCAAGCAAGCCAAAGGACAATGCGCGCCCCAACTCCAGCTCATCGCCAGCGCGCAAGCGCTCAAAACTGAACACCGGATTGGCGATGCGGCCTGACTGAGCCGTCTGGGCTGCTTCAGCCCAACTCTGCGCCAGAAGGGCTTGCATGGAAGGGCTATTGACCAACGCCAGCTCCACCGCTTGCGATTGACTCAGAGGCTTTTCCAACAGAGAGTTGGCTCGTCCGCGGAGCTTTGTCTTTTCAGAATCGTTCGTCGCCAGCGACAGATTCCCCTGCGTGAAGCCCGAGGTTTCGTCGTTGATGCGCTTGACCGATTGACCAATGTCGATGCTCGCACAACCCGAGAGAACACCCAAACCGATCGCAGCGACACCCGCTCTCAGCGGTACTCGATTGAACAGCCTTTTCATCGACGGCTCTCCCCATGACCTGCGTGCGGATCATCGCGTTCAGACTCGCTGCTCGGTTTGATGTTGGGACCACCACGCGACTCTCGTGCGTAAGCTCGCCAACCACCAATGCGACCGACCAAGTCGTTGGAATCTTTCCAGGCCGCGAGAACCGGATCGGTAAAGCCCTGGTAGCTGCCAATAGGGGATCGGTAGGTCACCTTGAATTCATGCAGCATGGTTGGCTCAGCAATGGCAGGCTGCTGGGCTTGGGTCAGCCCCCCCATGGCTAATAGCACCAGACCCAGTGCGGGGCGAACAACGAAGGACGATTGGGCCAATAGCATGTCTTCCTCTTGGCAAGCTGTGATTTCAAGCTGCCATTGTGCTCAGGTCAGCCTGTCGAGAACCTGTTTCACAGATGACAGTTTTGTCATCTGTGAAACGCACGGCAGAATGGCGGCAAACTCACGCGCTGGCAGGAACTGGAGATCACCTTGCGCATCTTGATCGTAGAAGACGAACCAAAGACCGGGGAATACCTGCGCCAAGGGCTCAGCGAAGCAGGGTTTGTTGTCGATCTGGCGACCAACGGCCCCGACGGGATTCACCTCGCCAAACACGGTGCGCATGATCTGGTGATCCTGGACGTCATGCTGCCAGGCCTCAACGGGTGGCAAGTGCTGAGCACCTTGCGTCAGCAAGGCCTGGAAATGCCTGTCTTATTTTTGACAGCTCGCGATCAAGTCGAGGATCGTGTCAAAGGGCTGGAGTTGGGCGCCGATGATTACCTCATCAAACCGTTCTCGTTCGCGGAGTTGCTGGCGCGGGTTCGAATCATCCTGCGCAGGGGGCGGCAGCATGGTGACGGCCCAACGTTGTGCGTTGCTGATCTTGAGATGGATCTCTTGCGACGACGCGTGACCAGAGGTGGCGTGAGGATCGACTTGACGGCCAAAGAGTTCGGTCTTCTGGAGCTACTGATGCGGCGACAAGGTGAGGTGCTGCCGCGTTCTCTCATCGCATCGCAAGTGTGGGACATGAACTTCGACAGCGATACCAACGTGATCGAGGTGGCCATTCGACGCCTGAGGGTCAAAATCGACGAAGGCCAAAACATGAAGTTGATTCAAACAGTACGAGGAATGGGGTACGTTCTCGAAGAGCCTGGAAGGTCTGCTCAGTGAAGATCGAACGACTGAAGGCGTTGTCACTGACCGCTCGCTTGACATTGTTCTTCACCTTGACGTCCGTGTGCATTGTGCTGGGCTTGGGCAGCCTGCTTATGTACGCTGCAGACCAGCATTTCATCGATTTGGACCGCTTCACCCTCAGTGACAAGCAACTCCTCATCAAGGACATCCTAACGAAGTCGCGCTCTCAAGATGACGCCCGCAAAAGATTGAGCGAGGCCTTGAATCACCACCACGGCATGTACATCTCTGCCAAAGGCATTGACGGATCAACACTCTACAGTTCAGATCGGTTTTCTCCGCCTGGGCAAGTGGCGCCGGGGTTGAGCCAGCCTGACGAGCAGGTGATTCAAAGGTGGCAGAGTCAAGGGCGGGAATACCGGGCGCTTCGCATGCAGCAAAGCCCTGGATACGACCCCACCAACGCCCTTGACGTTGTTGTGGCCATTGACACGAAACACCACGACGAATTCATCGCCCAACTCGGCCGAACCTTGGCGATTTACACGGTACTTGCGATGATCGCCAGCGGCATGTTCAGTTGGTTTGCTGCCCACCAGGGTCTTGCTCCGTTGAGGGCGATGAAATCGCGTGCTGCGACAGTTTCCGGGAGGCAACTTGACGAGCGGATGCCTGTCGGCTCAGTTCCCATTGAGATGGCCGATCTGGCAAAGGAACTCAACAGCATGTTGGACAGGCTGCAAAGTGATTTTCAGCGTTTGTCAGATTTCTCCTCTGATCTGGCGCATGAACTGCGCACACCTATCAGCAACTTGATGACGCAAACACAGGTTGTCCTGTCATCGCAACGTGACACGGAGACCTATCGAGATACCCTGGCATCTAACGTCGAGGAGTTTCAGCGCTTGGCCAGAATGGTGTCAGACATGCTTTTTCTGGCCAAGACTGAACGCAGCTTTGCCATACCTCAAAAGGAGCATTTTCAAGCGTCATCAGAAATCCAGAAACTCGTAGAGTTTTACGATGCCGTCGCGGAAGAAAAATTTATCCGCATCAACGTTGTGGGCGATGACCTGATCACAGGTGACAGGCTGATGTTCAGGAGGGCCGTCAGCAATCTGCTGTCAAATGCCCTTCGCCACACACCGAGCAGCGGAGACGTTTGCATCTCCGTGCGAAAAGCAGAGCCCTATATCGAGGTGGCTGTTGCCAATTCGGGCGAAGACATCGACCCCAAGGTTTTACCAAGGTTGTTCGATCGATTCTTCCGTGCAGACCCCGCTCGGGCTCACCCATCCAGCGACGGCGCAGGGCTGGGACTGTCCATCACGCGCGCCATTGTCGAAGCCCACAGCGGAAAAGTCGCCGTCACCTCAGAGCACGGGCGCACCTGCTTCACGCTGAGTTTCCCGGTGGGCGACAGGGCGAACCCGACCCACGCCTGACATGCTCATTCTGTTGTGGAATTGGCATCCAGGCACCCGGTGCCGCGCAATGCGCGCCCTCTGCCATTGATCTAGATCAAGCTGGCTGGCGTTAATGGCCTCAATGACACCAAGATAACAAACCTGTAATCTCTGACTCACCTGCATGAAAGGTGCTGCCACTAAGCTGAACTCACCACAACCGTTCGCCTAGCGAATACTGGAGTCAGCATGATCGTCAATCAACGCAACTTCTCTGCCGCAGCCCTGGTTTTTTTGGCACTGAACGGAATGGCCTTTGCACAATCAAAGGCAGAAGATCACTCGGCACATCACCCTGCGGCGTCGGCATCCGCGTCAGTTGTTGCCCCAAGCGCATCGACTTCGTCGGCCATGAGCGAGTCAATGGGCATGCACGCCCACATGGAAAAGCACCACGCCGAAATCCAGCGAATCATGAAGATCCGAGACTTCAAGAAGCGCCAGGAAGCCATGAATGAGCACATGAAAGCCATGAAGGAAAGCGGCTGTCCAATGATGAAGGACGGCATGGGCATGGGCCCGGCATCCGGTACGAAAAAGTGATTTCCACGTAAACACTCGCAATACACGGAGCGCAAATGACAAACGCACACACCCATCACCAAAGCAGCACTGGACGCCCATCGTTTCTGAGGTCCCCGCTCGGCGTAGCGTTGATCATGGTCGGCGCCATTCTGGCGTTCTTCGTATTGCGAGAGCACTGGTCGCATGTCGTGGGTAAGCTGCCCTATCTGTTGCTATTGGCATGCCCACTGATGCACCTGTTCGGGCATGGACATGGCGGTCACGGAGGGCAAAAGCACGGGTCTGACACGCCACAGAAATCGGCAGATTCTGGCAAGACAACCCGATGAAGTGCATACAACGTGAGTTTGGAGCGGCCTACGAGGCCCATGCTTTCATCACACCAAGGTTCCTGCCGCGCTTTTTCCAATCACCGCTGGAGAGTTGCCCGTGAATGAAAATCACAGCCATCACCACTCACCAAGCGATAGCACCGCATTGCTTGACGACGAAGTCAAGGATCCAGTTTGTGGCATGACGATCAGGCAGCAATCGGCACTGACCGAGAGCTACGCAGGCAAGATGTTCTTCTTCTGTAGCGAACGCTGCAAAGCCAAATTCCTCTCAAGCCCAGATCGGTTCGTCTTGCCAAACGAGGCGCAGCAGGCTGAAGCAACACCTCCTCAGTTACCAGCCTCGGAGCAACTCACAGGCGCCACCTATACCTGCCCCATGCACCCGGAGGTTCGTCAGGACCACCCGGGAAACTGCCCCAAGTGCGGCATGACGCTGGAGCCCTTGCTTCCCATCCTGGATGACGACAACCCTGAATTGCGTGACTTTCAGCAGCGCTTTTGGTGGACGCTTCCACTAACTGCCGTCGTATTCGTGCTGGCAATGTTCGGACACAACCTGGGGCTGATGGACATGACCGTCCAAAGCTGGGTGGAACTGATCCTGGCCACACCCATCGTGCTATGGGGCGGTTGGCCCTTCTTCTATCGGGGCTGGCTATCGGTGGTGCATCGCAGCCCCAACATGTGGACACTGATCGGCCTGGGCACTGGTGCGGCGTACTGGTACAGCGTCGTGGCCACCGCTGCGCCACAGGTCTTTCCTGCTTCTTTCATGGCGATGGGGCGTGTGGCGGTTTACTTTGAAGCCGCTGCCGTGATCATTTCTCTGACGCTGCTTGGACAGGTGCTTGAACTGAAAGCGCGCTCTCAAACGTCAGCTGCCATCAAGTCGCTCCTGGGTTTGGCGCCCAAGACAGCCAGGAGGCTAAAGCCTGACGGAACCGAAGAAGATGTACCGTTGTCCCATGTCCACGTGGGAGACCGCTTGCGCGTAAGGCCCGGAGAGAAGGTTCCTGTGGACGGCGTCGTGGAGGAAGGCACGAGTGCCGTGGACGAATCCATGCTGACTGGTGAGCCCATTCCCGTGAGCAAACGATTAGGCGACAAGGTAATAGGCGCGACGCTCAATACCAACGGTGCGCTGATCATGCGCTCGGAGCGAGTTGGATCGGAGACCATGCTGTCGCAGATCGTGCAATTGGTGGCCCAGGCGCAGCGCTCCAAGGCCCCCATGCAACGCATGGCCGATGTCGTAGCCGGTTACTTCGTGATGGCCGTGATCAGCATTGCCCTCTTGACATTCTTTGGCTGGGGATTCTTCGGGCCTGATCCGAGCTGGGTGTACGGCCTGATCAACGCGGTATCTGTGCTGATCATCGCCTGCCCTTGTGCGCTGGGCTTGGCCACGCCCATGTCCATCATGGTAGCCACCGGAAAGGGAGCCACGCAAGGTGTGTTGTTCAGGGATGCTGCGGCCATCGAACGCATGCGTCAGGTCAATGCATTGATCGTGGACAAGACGGGTACGCTCACAGAAGGCAAGCCAGCCTACGACCGCGCAGTGGCAGCGCCTGGCTGGGACGCCACCGAAGTATTGAGGTTGGCAGCAAGCCTCGATCAAGGTAGCGAGCATCCACTTGCCGATGCCATCGTTCGAGCGGCTCGTGAACAGGGCCTGCTCTTGGACAAGCCGATCAATTTTGAATCTGGCACAGGCATTGGCGTACAAGGGGAGGTAGATGGTCATCGCTTGGCGCTGGGCAACACCACCCTCATGCAACAGATCGGGGCTCCCGTAGAGAAACTTGTGCCGCAGGCAGAAGCGTTGCGCGCGGAGGGCGCCAGCGTCATGTACCTGGCTGTCAATGGCCAGATTGCCGGCTTACTGGCTGTCTCTGACCCCATCAAATCAAGCACTCCTGAGGCACTGACCGTCCTTAGGGAGGCAGGTATCCGAATAGTGATGGCCACAGGCGACGGACAGACCACAGCAAAAGCGGTCGGCGCACGGCTGGGTATCGATGAGGTTCATGGCGAGGTCAAGCCCGCAGACAAACTCTTGCTGGTCGAGCGCCTGCAGAAAGAGGGGTGCGTGGTGGCCATGGCGGGCGACGGCATCAACGATGCACCCGCGCTCGCTCGCGCGGATGTGGGTGTCGCGATGGGAACGGGTACAGATGTGGCCATGAACAGCGCCCAGATCACCCTGGTCAAAGGCGACCTTAGAGGGATTGCCACGGCGCGCATGCTATCCATGGCGACCGTGGCCAACATGAAGCAAAACCTGGCTTTCGCGTTCTTCTACAACGCCTTGGGCATTCCCATCGCAGCGGGTTTGCTGTATCCCCTGACCGGGTGGCTGCTGTCCCCATTGATTGCGGCTCTGGCCATGAGTCTGAGCTCCGTGTCGGTGATTGGCAATGCCCTTCGGCTACAGCGCTTCAAGAAAAAGTGACGCACTTGAAATCCTGGTCTACCTGCCTGCGCTGGTACTCCAGCAGGGCAAGTCCATGTGGCTCCTGCTGCCTGCTGCGACAGCGCTGAGTTTGTTCTCCGTGGCTGCCGACGCTGCACCCCACGGCGGCCGGGCGTACCTACGCGGTCTGTGGTGGTGTCTACATTTTTGGGGCCTTGGCGTGACTGTGGCAAGTGGATGGCATCACCCCAAGCCGCTGGGACAGCGGTCTGGGCCTGCATGGCGCTGGCGGGGAAGGCCTTCATTGCGTTTCAGCCAACGTCGTCCTGACCTCAGTGGCCGTGTCGATGGTGCGCATCCGGGAAATGCGCGTGGCTGTGGCTCATAGGCAAATGGCGATGAACGTGCTTGTGCGGCACACCCAGCACGACAGGGCCAGCGTGCTCATGTTGATGGTGCGCATCGTGAACGTGCTCATGCGCGTGTTCCAGGGCCTCATGCGAATGCTCGTGAGCATGGTCCTCCGACAAGTGCAGCCAGACACCCCAAGCCATCAAGGCCGCAGCGACCAGCAACTGAACCGTGACAGGCTCGTGGAGAAGCAGCACAGACACCAGCGCGCCAAAGAACGGTGCAACGGAAAAGTAGGCCCCTGTGCGCGACGCACCCAGATGCCGCAGCGCCAGGACGAACAAGGTCAGGCTGGCGCCGTAGCTGAGAAACCCGAGTAAGCCCGCAGACAAAGTGGTCTCCCAACCGGGCCACCCCGCGCCCAGCGCCACGGCCAAAACCAGATTGCTGCTGCCTGCGCTCAATCCTTTGGCCATGGCAATGAAGCCGGCGTCGTTCAAGGCGACTTTGCGCGTCAGGTTGTTGTCCACCGCCCAGCCCAAACATGCCCCCAGCACCGCCAAAGATGGCCAGAGTGTCGAAGTGGCTACGTGCTCAGCAGCACCTGGCCAACTCAGCACCAAGGCACCGGCCACGATGGCAGCCATGCCCAGCACGATGCGTCGGTCCACGTTCTCCTTGAACACCACCCAGGCCAGCACGGCAGTCAGCACACTCTCCGCATTGAGCAGCAAGGACGATTGAGACGCGGACATGCCCGCAAGCCCAGTCATCAACAAGACAGGCGCTGCGATGCCGCCCGTCACGATGGCGCCTGCCAACCACCCCCATTCGCGCCAAGCCAGGGTCACCGGAGGTACACGCTGAATGCGACGCACCACCCACAAACCCATTCCGGATCCCAGGTACAACAGCGCCGCCAGCAGCCATGGGCTGGTCTGAGCGAGCAGAACCTTAGCAAGCGGCGCGCTCACACCGAACAACAATGCGGCCAACAACGCGGACATCACGCCGACATGTCGATGAGAGAGCAACTTTTGGATCATGGGTGAGCAGGTTCAGGCAGGAAGGAAGGATGTCGTGACTCAAGGGCCCTTGCTTCCAGAGTTTATTTTCTAAGCGCCAGACGGCAGTCGGTGATGCTGACCTCAACCCAATCGCCCACCTCGACATCGACATCGTTGGGTATCGCCACGATGCGCTTTGCCCTCAGGTTGGGATTGCCGCCATAGCTATAGGAAGCCACGGCAAACCGGTTTTTGCCCGCCTCAGCACCCAATGCCATTCGGCAATCTTCCTTGCTTGATCGCACCGCCAACTGATCCTTTTCGATGGCCACAACCTGCGCTCGCCGCCAACCTTGCGAGTAGGCGTTGCTCGATACCTGCGGCCCCGTCGTGCAGGCGGTGGTCAAGGCCGCAAACACAACGACCAGTGCTATTTTCAGTTTCAGCATGATGAACTCCTTTGGGTTGAGGCAATCAGTTCGCAGGGGAAAAATCATCTGTGCGATGCGTCCATCGGTAGAGCAGCGGCAGCACGAACAGGGTCAATACAGTCGATGACAGGATGCCGCCGATGACCACGGTGGCCAACGGCCGCTGCACCTCGGCGCCCGTGCCAATGGCTACCGCCATAGGCACAAAGCCCAGGCTGGCCACCAGCGCGGTCATGAGCACAGGCCTCAGGCGTGTCAGGGCCCCTTCTCTGATCGCTGGCTCCAGGGTCATGCCGCCTTCGCGCAGACTTCGGATGTAGGCAATCATCACCAAGCCATTGAGCACGGCCACACCCGACAATGCGATGAAACCCAGCCCTGCCGAGATCGACAAGGGAATGTCCCGCAGCCACAGCGCCGCCACACCGCCCGTCAGCGCAAAGGGCACACCGGTGAACACCAGCAAACCATCCTTGACGTTGCCAAACATGGCAAAGAGCAACAGGAAGACCAGCAACAAGGCCACGGGCACCACGATGGCCAGACGGCGCGAGGCCGATTGCAATTGCTCAAAGGTGCCGCCCCAGGTGGTCCAGTAACCGGCTGACACCTTGACCCCAGCTTCGATCTTGGCTTGCGCCTCACCCACAAAGCTGCCGATGTCCCGCCCGCGCACGTTGGCGGTTACGACCACACGTCGTTTGCCTTCTTCGCGGCTGATCTGGTTGGGGCCAGGGGTCAGGTCCATCGTGGCCACATCGCCCAGTCGGGCAAAGCCCTCGTGTTCACCCGCGGCGTTGGCGGGAAGACGAATGGGCAACTGCCCCAAAGCGTCTAGGTCGCTGCGCAGGTTTTCTGGCAGGCGCACCAGGATGTCGAACCGGCGATCCCCCTCGAACACCGCCCCTGCCTCGCGCCCACCCAGTGCCGTGGCCAGCGTGTCCTGAATGTCGCCCACGTTCAAGCCCAGGCGCCCAGCCTTCTCGCGGTCGATCTTCACAGATAGCATGGGCAGGCCGGTGGTTTGTTCTACCTTGACATCTTCGGCCCCAGGCACGGCCTCCAGCACCTTGGAGATCTGCTCCGCGGTTTCGTTGAGCGTGTCCATGTCATCGCCAAACACCTTGACGGCCACATCGCTGCGCACGCCTGATATCAACTCGTTGAAGCGCATCTGGATGGGCTGGGTGAACTCGTAGTTGTTGCCGGGTACCTTCATCACGGCCACCTGCAAGGCCTTGACCAGGTCATCCTTGGGCCGCTTGGGATCGGGCCATTGCTCACGTGGCTTGAGCATCACGAAGGTGTCAGCCACGCTGGGCGGCATCGGGTCGGTGGCGATCTCGGCCGTGCCAAGCTTGGCGAACACCGCCTCGACCTCAGGGAAGGCCTTGATGCTGCGCTCCAGTTGCGCTTGCATCTCGATGGCCTGGCTCAGGCTGGTACCTGGGATGCGCAGCGCGTGCAAAGCGATGTCGTGTTCGTCCAGGCTGGGGATGAACTCGCTGCCCATGCGGGTGGCCATCAACACGGCCAAGGCCACCGACACACCCGTGATGGTCAGCACCAGTGGCTGGCGGGACATGGCCTTGTCCAGCAGAGGCTCATAGCCGCGCTTGGCCCAGCCCATCAGGCGGTTTTCCTTCTCGCTGACCGAGCCCGTCAGGAACAGCGCAACGGCTGCCGGGACGAAGGTCATCGACAAGATCATGGCGCCCAACAAAGCCGCCACCACCGTGAAAGCCATGGGATGGAACATCTTGCCCTCAACACCCGTCAAGGCAAAGATGGGCAGCTAGACAATCATGATGCTCAACCGCCCGAGCAGTAGTCGCAGAATATCCCCCCTGTGCGCAAGGGATTTTCCAAGGCCTTGACTCTGAACCGGCTACAGGGTTTCAAATGTTGTCAAGGAGCACGCCATGACCATCACGCAGCAGGCACCGACACCGCCATTGAGACTGCTGACGTGGCCCTCATGCAAGACGACCTGCGCAAGTTGCCAGAGTTCATCGCTCTCTCCCATCGGGTGGGCAATGTGCTGAGGGCCAACATCGCCTTTGCGATCGGCACCAAGGCGGTGTTCATGGTCTTGACCTTCACGGGACACGCCAGCTTGTGGCTGGCAATCCTGGCTGACATGGATGCGAGCCTGGTCGTGGTGTTCAACGGATTGCGCCTGCTCAGGCCTACAGCGAGAGGGATAAGGTCCAGTGACGATACGCCAAAGATTTGATCCGAGCGTTGCCCGTGCCTTCCTTGCCGCCGCAGCCGTATTCCTGATGGACATCGTAAGCAAAGCTGCGGTGGTCGCTGCACTCCCGTATGGCTCCAGCGAGCCATGGCTCCCGGTGCTTAATATCGTCCACTGGCGGAACGAAGGTGCCGCTTTCAGTTTCTTGCACGACGCAGGTGGATGGCAGCGCTTCTTCTTCAGCGCAGTCGCTGTGGCTGCCTCGATTGTTTTGGTCATACTGATTCGGCGGCCTCAAACTGATCGCCCTCAGCGGCTGGCCTTCGGGCTTCTCCTAGGCGGTGCTTTAGGGAACCTGCTCGATCGGCTCGCTCGCGGGGCGGTGGTGGACTGGATTGATGTCAGGTGGCAGTCGTTCTACTGGCCAGCCTTCAACGTCGCAGATATCGGCATCACCCTCGGTGCTGTCTTGATGCTCGTCTGTGAGTTGCGGGGAGGGAAAACGGAGTCTGGGCCGCGTTGACGGGAGGTATGCCAACGGTCAGTGTCGTCCTGGCGCGCTATCGCGCAGTGGCAATGACATTGATCCATACCGGCTGGTGCATCGCCTCAGCCGAATTCCGCGACATCCAGAGTTCATTCACGGCCAACCCGGCGACGTCAAGTGACCTGCGTATGTCGTCTTCTGAATAGTAGACGTACAAACGGCCGTCCGGAAGAATCGCTTCGCCCTGCCCCTCCTGGACTGCCATGAAGAGTGTGCCGCCTCTTTTGAGGGCCCGGTTCAGGCAACGAAGCGCGGGGCGAAATGCGTCCCGGGGCAAGTGGAGCAATGAAGCACATGCCCATATCCCATCGAACCGATCTTCATAGCTGATGCTTTCGATCCGAGCGACCTCACATGGGGCGCCCGAATGCTGGGCCGCCATTTGCACGAGGGCTGTCGAGGCATCGATCCCCAACGCACAATGACCCCGGGAAAGAAAGAATTTGAGGTCCCGGCCGGAGCCGCAGCCGGCATCAAGGATGGAGGCCTTGGCCGGCAGATGTGACAGGAAGCGATCCAGGACGAACTGCGTCTGTGCACCGAAGGTCCATGAGAAGTATTCGACCGCATGGTCCTCGTAGAATCGGTTTGTCGACGCCACGGCAGCATCATGGCGAACGGATGATAGAACGTCCTCACCATTTGGGCCTTTCAGATTGTCTTCAGACATCATGCTCCTAGCAATCCTTCCGGCAGAGCCAAAGTCAGTTGCTGCCCGCAGAACATAAATGAAGATCCATCGGGGTTAGCCATTAAATGGGGCCACACGACGTGCCCACAGGCGATTGACGCCAGAGTCCGACATGGCTGCGGCAAGCACATCCGCCTGTGCCACGTTGGTTTGAATTGTTGGGATGATGCCAAAGATAGGCAAGTGCACGTTGCCAAGTAGCCAACTTCTTGGAGACCGGAGCCCCTCTATCAGCGAGGCCAATTGCCAAGGCCGCCACGAGGAAGGAAAGTTAGCGTCTTGGCAATCGCGGTAGGGACGCCCATTGCTGGGCGCACCCCACACAGATCCGTACTGCCCAATTGGTCCGACGAACAACTCACAAGCCATTGAGCAGCAATGCAATTTCGACTGAAGTGCTGTGTGACACCCACGCACCGGGACATTGCAGGCGCAGCCCTGGCAATCGCGGGCATGGCAATCATCGCTCTCCAACAAGGCACCCCGTGAAGGCGATGGCAGGCGGGCTGCCAGGGTAGACGTGGCGCAGACGGTGCGGCGGGTGCACTGGCATCTTGACTCTGGAGTCACTACAGGCTTTCAAATCAAGGCATATCGAATCTTGAAAGCCGAAGGCTCACGCCATGCGCCATCACCACCTGACTCAAGCCACCCCGATCCTTGACCACCACGCCCCAGCCATTCGCCAACTGATTCAGCAAAGAAACTGGACTTCATTGGGACTACATGATCGCGTTGGGGCGGCGTATGCCTTCGTGCGTGACGAGATCGCGTTTGGCTACAACACCCAAGACGATCTGCCCGCTTCCCGTGTGCTGGCAGATGGCATCGGCCAGTGCAATACCAAGGGCACCTTGTTGATGGCACTGCTCAGAGCCATGGACGTTCCCTGCCGATTCCATGGCTTCACCATCGACAAGGCCTTGCAAAAAGGTGCCATCACCGGTTTGGCCTATTTGCTCGCCCCCGGGAACATCATCCACAGTTGGGTGGAAGTTGACATGGATGGGCGCTGGATCAACCTTGAGGGGTTCATTCTGGACCGAACCTACCTGAGTGCCCTGCAAAAGCGCTTCTCTCAGCACAACGGGCCGTTTTGCGGATACGGTGCTGCGGTGGACGACCTGCAAAACCCGCCCATCGCTTGGCAAGGTGAAAGCACCTACATCCAGCGCAATGGCATCAACCATGATTTTGGGCTTTTCGACACGCCCGACGACTTTTACACCAGACACGGCACCAACCTCTCGGGCTTCAAGCGGTACTTGTTTCAGCACGTGGTTCGCCACTGGATGAACAAAACCGTGCAATCCATCAGGTCCGGCAAGTGAATCACCACGAGCGCCGTCCGTACCCTGCTACACTTTTCACCATGCGTCGCTGGATCGCCATTTTCTTGCTGTGTTGGTTGCCTTTGCAGTCCCTCTGGGCGGCAGCGGCACCCTATTGCCAGCACGAACATTCGCCCCAGACAACGCATCTGGGGCACCACCAGCATGAGCACAGCGAACTGAGTGGTGGTGACTTCCCGTCACCCGATGGCCAAACATCCAACGCCGACCACGCCGACTGCCATGCTTGCCATGGTCACTGCGCAGCGTTGCCCCAATTCACGAGCCGCAACCAGATTGGCACGCCCAATCGAGGCCTGATGCGCACTGAAGACGCCAGGGTGCCCGCTGCGCCCGTGGCCTTGCCCGACCGCCCCAACTGGTCAAACCTCGCCTGAGCGGCGAGGTGCTGCCCGGGGTTCGCGCCCCACATTCAGCCTGTCTTATCGCGTGTGATTGACGCATCGGTGCCATGCCATTTGTGCGGCCCTTTTCGCCTTCAACGCCGCGACCCTGACCCTCGCCGATTCCTTCCACCTGTGGATTTTTCCCGGAGAAGAATCGGATGCATTTCCGTCATCAAACACTAAGCTCAGCGCTGGCCATGATGGCCTCGCTAGCCTGCCTGTCACCCCTTCAAGCTCAAACAACGGGGGCTCAGGCACCTGTCATCTCACAGAGCGACGCTCAACACCTCACCGCTGCGCCCTCCAAACTGACGCTTTTAACCTTGTTGGAAGCAGCCTGGTCGCGTCAGCCAGAGGCGCAGTCCTACACCGAACGCCTGCGTGCAGCGGAGTCATTGAGGGCCGCCAGCAGCGCGTGGACGGCCGATTCGCCTGCCATGCTGCTGCAAGGCAAGACCGACCGCCCTGGCTCGGGTGCAGGCAGCCGCGAAGTAGAAGTTGGTGTGGCACTGCCCTTGTGGCTGCCCGGCCAGAGTCAACGCGCGACTGCACTCAGCCATGCCCAAATCTTGGCGCTACAAGGCAGTATGAAGGCCCAACGCTTGCAACTCGCTGGCCTTGTTCGTGAAGGCTGGTGGCAAACGCAGCGCACGCAAACCGAGCTGGCCTTGGCCCAAACCAGGGTTGCCAATGCCCAGCAAATTGCCCTTGACGTGGCCCGCCGCGTCAAAGCAGGTGATCTGGCCCGCGCGGATCAGCATCAGGCAGAGGGAGCCGTGGCACAGGCCGAATCGGCCGTTGCTGAAGCGCAAGGCGCCTACGAGGCATCGCTGCATGCACTCAGGGGCCTGACCGGACTGCTGGATTTGTCTCCTGACAACCTCGAAGCGACATCCGAGGGCGACGTTTCGACACCACTGCCCTCAGCGGATGCCCTCGCATCGGATGCCCCATCAGTCGATGAACACCCGTTGTTCGCGGAAGCCATGGCCCAACAGTCCATGGCCAGTGCGCAAGCGGATTTGGCCGCCTCATCGAGGCGCGCCAGTCCAGAGCTCACCGTGTTGACAACACGCAGCCGAGGGCAAACAGGCGATCCGTATCAGCAGAGCATCACAGTTGGTCTGAGGGTTCCGTTTGGCACAGGCGCACGAGCCGATGCCAGGCAGGCCGAAGCCTTGGCCGCAGCCCAGGAAGCGCAAGCCATGACCTTACAAATGCGGGCACGCCTGCAAGCGCAAGCCGCTTCGGCGCTGGCACGACTGCGAAGCGCCCATACGCAATGGCAGGCAACACATCGCCAGGCGCAACTTGCGCAGGAGAGCAAAAACTTCTTCGACAAGTCATTCCGCTTGGGAGAAACCGATCTGCCCACCCGCCTGCGCATTGAACAGGAGGCCGTTCAGGCGCAAAAAGCACTCAGCCGAGCACGCATTGACGTGTCCGCCGCCTGGTCGGCCTGGTGGCAAGCCTTGGGCGAACTGCCCAAGCCATGAACACATCGCCATCGCAAAGGTAAACCCCCACATGACACACATTCAAACCATCCGTGCCTGGGCCGCAGCCCTTGGCCTGAGCACCGTGACGGCTTTGGTCATGGCCGGTGAAGGCCATGACCATGGCGAGGCGCCAAGCGCCGCAGCCGAGCCGACTTTGGCCCGCTTCGAAGCAACGTCGGACCAGTTCGAGCTGGTCGGCGTGCTCGACGGCCGCCAGCTGACGCTCTACCTGGATCAAGCGGCAGACAACAGCCCTGTCAAAGGCGCCAGCCTGGAGATCGAATTCGCAGGCAAGGCATTGCCCGTCAAACAAACCGAAGAAGGCACGTTCGAAGCCACCCTGGCCGCTGAACCTGAAGAGGGTGAATACCCTGTGAGCGCCACCGTGGTGGCTGGTCAGGCGTCCGATCTGCTGGCGGCCGAGCTGGATGTGCACGAAGCCGCCCACACCGATGCTGCCGATGCCTCTGGCGGTGGCACATGGCCCATGAGCCGGTGGCTCAAGTGGGCGCTGCCCGGGCTGGTGGTGGTCGCCGGTGGGCTGTTCTTCATTCAGCGCAACAAGCGCACACGCATGGGAGGTGCCGAATGAGCACGACAAAGATTTCTATGGCGCTGGCTTCGTGTCTGGCCTCATGCCTGGTTCTGGGTGCCGCACTCAGCCCCTCACTTGCTCGCGCAGGCGAGGGGCATGACCATGGCGATGCCCCGCCTGCTGCAACGGGCAATGGCCCCAAGCGCCAACCCGATGGCAGTGTGTTCTTGCCCAAGCCTGCCCAAAGGCAGTGGCAACTGCGCACCCTGGCTGTCACTGACGGCGACTTGCCCCGCGCATACGAGCTCTCAGGCAAGGTGTCGATGGACCCCAATGCGGGCGGCAAAGTACAAGCTTCTTTGGCGGGCCGTTTGCAAGCCGGGCCCAAGGGCTTGCCCAGCCTGGGGCAGCAGGTCAAACAAGGCGAGGTCCTGGCCTATGTGGTGCCCACAGCGGGGGCCATCGAGCGCAGCAACCAGGTCGCGCAACAGGCCGAACTGAAAGCGGCCCGGGCATTGGCAGCCAAACGACTGGCACGCCTTCAGGAACTCTCTGACACGGTGCCTGCCAAAGAGATTGAAGCGGCGCAAAGTGAGCTGGCCAGCCTGAGCGAGCGCCTCTCGGCCATCTCGGGTGGTCTGGGGGGGCGCGACACGCTCGTGGCACCGGTATCCGGCGTGATTGCTTCGACACAGGCCGTGGCTGGCCAGGTGGTGGACGCCCGCGAACTGGTCTTCGAGGTCGTTGACCCACAGCGCCTGCGCATC
>CAYPUS010000011.1:25886-27326 GCA_964413815.1 uncultured Aquabacterium sp.
CACCAACCTGGGGCGCGCGCCGGTGGGGCGGGCGTGGCTGGAGGACGCGGTGAAACAATTGGAGGCGCTGGACTATGACACGGCTCAGGCCCAGAACGTATCCAGCGCAACAGTGAACATTGGTGGACAAAGGGTGCCGCTCAAGTTCATTGGCGGAGCCAAAAGCCTGCGTGATCAAGCACTGCCATTGGTCTTTTCGGCAACAGGACAGGCGCTGTCTCAACTGGCTGTCGGGCAGCCCCTGAAGGTCTATGTGCAATCTGACCTGAAGGTCAAAGGCCAAGCCGTCCCGTCGGCATCGGTGCTCAAAAACCCATCGAATCAGAACATCGTCTGGGTCAAGCAATCGCCCGAGCGCTTCACGCCACGCGTGATCACCTTCGAGCCGCTGGATGGCGCCTCGGTGGCCGTCACCTCCGGCTTGAAGGCGGGTGAGCGCGTGGTCACGCATGGCGCCAGCTTGCTCAACCAAATTCGCTGAAAGGGCCACGCATCATGTTCAAGTGGCTACTCGAAAGCAGCCTGGCCAACCGGCTGCTCGTTCTCATCGCTGCGGCGGTGCTGATGGCCTACGGGGCCTTCACGCTCACACGCACGCCGGTGGATGTGTTTCCTGATCTCAACAAACCAACCGTCACCATCATGACGGAAGCGGGCGGCATGGCCGCCGAAGAGGTGGAGCAACTGATCACCTTCCCGCTGGAGACCACGATGAATGGCCTGCCGGGGGTGGAGAGCGTGCGCTCGACCTCCAGCGCAGGCCTGTCCTTCATCTACGTCACCTTTGACTGGAGCACCGAGATCTTCCGAGCTCGGCAGATGGTGTCAGAGCGCTTGACCTCCATGGAAGAAGGCTTGCCCGAAGGCATCACGCCCAGGATGGGGCCCATCAGCTCCATCATGGGCGAGATCATGCAGGTCGCCATTCCCATCGATCTCGCAAAGACTTCACCCATGGCGGTGCGCGAATATGCAGATTGGGTGCTCAGGCCTCGGTTGATGGCCATCCCAGGAGTCGCCCAGGTCATCCCAATTGGCGGTGAGGTGCGCCAGTTCCAGGTGCAACCCAACACTGTTCGCATGGCGGAGCTGGACATCACGCACGACCAACTGGAGGGTGCGCTGCGGGGGTTCTCTTCAAACAGTTCGGGCGGGTTCATGGAGCTCAATGGCCGCGAATACCTGATCCGTCATTGGGGCCGCACCTCGCGCCTGGATGACCTGAAGAACCTGGCTCTGACGGCCCGCAATGGACAGGCCATCCGGTTGCGCCAGGTGGCCGATGTGAGCTTTGCGCCTGCGCTCAAGCGTGGTGATGCAGGCTTTGAGGGCAAGCCAGCCGTCATCCTCGGGATTCAGAAGCAGCCGACCGCAGACACCATTGGTTTGACCCGCACCATTGAGGCGGCGCTGGGCGAGATGAAGACCTCCCTGCCTGTC
>CAYPUS010000012.1:0-26893 GCA_964413815.1 uncultured Aquabacterium sp.
ACGCGAGCAGGGCATCACCATCGATGTGGCCTACCGCTATTTCGCGACCAAGACGCGCAAGTTCATCATCGCCGACGCACCGGGCCATGAGCAGTACACCCGCAACATGGTGACGGCTGCCGCTGGCTCGGACGCCGCCGTGGTGCTGGTCGACATCACCAAGATCGACTGGAAGGCGCGCACCGACACCGCCGCGGTGCCCCTGCTGGCGCAAACGCGCCGCCACAGCCTGCTGGCCCAACTGCTGCGCGTGCCCTCCATCGTCTTTGCCGTCAACAAGCTGGACGCCGTCGAGACGGACACCGAAACCGCCTTCCACAACGTCAAGGCTTCGCTGGAAGCTTTCGCTCAACAGGCCGGCATCGCCATCCGCGGCGTGATCCCCGTCTCGGCCCTGCGCGGTGACAACGTGACCACGCCTTCGGCCAACTGGCCCTGGTACAAGGGCCCGACCTTGCTACAGGTGCTCGAGTCCCTGCCCGTGAGCGACGAGCGCCACGACGGTGGCCTGCTTCACCCCGTGCAGTACGTCACCCGCGACAGCGTGGGTGAAGGCGAGGCCTCGGCCTCCGGCACCGGCCACCAGTACCGCGCCTTCTGGGGCCGCATCGCCCATGGCAGCGTCAAGGCCGGTGACGAGGTGCAGATCTTCCCGAGCGGCCAGACCGCCATCGTCGCCGAGGTGCGGCATGCCGCCCTGGTCGTCGATGCCTGCGTGGCGGGCCAATCGGCCGGCATCGTGCTGGACCGCCAGGTCGACATCTCGCGCGGCGACTGGATCCACACGCCCGGCGGCATCCGCCCGACCGACAGCTTCTCCGGCACGCTGGCCTGGCTCGATACCGAGCCTGCCGTGGTCGGCCGCAAGTACTGGGTGCGCCACGGCAACCGCTGGGTGCAGGCACGCATCACCTCGATCGACAACCGCCTGGACATCCACACCCTGGAGGACCAGGACGCGCACGAGATCAAGGTCAACGAGATCGGCCGCGTGCAGATCCAGACCCAGCAGCCCCTGCCGGTCGAGCCCTATGCGGACAACCGCGTCGGCGGCGCGCTGATCGTCGTCGATCCGACCACCAACCGCACCAGCGGCGCCCTGCTCGTCAAGGCAGCCTGATCGCATCGGCCATCACCCCACGGAAGCCGCAAACATGGACAGCAAGCCCTGCTCGCTTGTGACCGCCAAGGTGGTCTTCATCGGGGCCGGCCCCGGCGAGGCCGACCTCATCACCGTGCGTGGCAGCCGCCTGCTGGGCCAGGCCCATGTGGTGCTGTTCGATGCCCTGGCCGATGCCGCCCTGCGCGATCTGGCGCCCCAGGCGCAATGGATCGACGTGGGCAAGCGCGGCTTTTCGGGGCAGCCCGGCAGCGATTTCAATGGCCAGACGCGCATCAACCAGCTGCTCATCGAGCATGCGGTGGCCATCGGGGCCATCCATGGCGAACGTGGCCTGGTCGTGCGCCTCAAGGGCGGTGACCCCAGCATCTTCGGCCGCCTCGAAGAAGAGCTGCATGTGCTGCACGAAGCGGGCATTGCCTGCGAGATCGTGCCCGGCGTGACCGCGGCGCTGGCCGCCGCGGCCGCGACCCAAAGGCCACTGACCCGGCGGGGCGGCGGCCGCAGCGTCAGCTTCACCACCGCGATGACGCGCACCGGTGACCTGCAATGCGGCATGGGCCCGGGCCAGCGCGCCGACACCGAGGTCTTCTACATGGCGGGCCGCCAGCTGGCGCCGCTGTCCAAAGGCTTGCTCGATGCGGGCTGGCCGCCGGCCACCGTGGTCAGCGTGGTCTCGCGCGCGGGCTGGCCCGACATGCGTCACTCGGTGCACACCGTCGCCACGCTCGATGACGCCAGCGACGTGCATGCGGGTCGCCCCACCCTTGTCATCGTCGGCGCCGGCGCCACCGAGCTGCCCGACGAACCCCTCTCGCACCTGCCGGCTGCCACCGGTGCTGCGAGTGCCCCTGCTGGCGGCTGAGCGCTTCACAAAGCCTTAGAATCCCGCCCTGCTCTGTTCAACCCGACCCCCAAAGAGAATTGTCATGACCCACGTCGTCACCGAAGCCTGCATCCGCTGCAAATACACGGACTGTGTGGACGTGTGCCCGGTGGACTGCTTCCGCGAAGGCCCCAACTTCCTGGTCATCGACCCCGACGAGTGCATCGACTGCGCGGTCTGCATCCCCGAGTGCCCGGTGAACGCCATCGTCCCGGAAGAGGATGTGCCCGGCACGCAGCAGCAGTACATCCAGATCAACGCCGACCTGGCCAAGAAATGGCCCAGCATCACCAAGCGCAAAGAGCCCTTGCCCGAAGCCGATGAGTGGAAAGACAAGACCGACAAGCTGGATCAACTGATCCGCTGAAGGGCCCTTGCGCCACCCCACATCGATGATCGACACCGACGCCGTCGTCATCGGGGCCGGCCCTGTCGGCCTCTTCCAGGTCTTTCAGCTTGGCCTCTTGGGCCTGAAGGCCGAGATCATCGATGTGCTGCCCGAAGCCGGGGGGCAGTGCGTGGCGCTGTACCCCGACAAACCCATCTACGACATCCCCGGCGTGCCCATGTACACGGGCCGCGAGCTGACCCAGCAGCTGCTGGAGCAAGCCAGGCCCTTCCTGCCGGTGGATGATGGCGCGCCCGCGTCTTCCACATCTTCTGCCGCGCCGCGCAACCTGCACCTTGGCCACCTGGTCTCGGGCCTGCGGGCATGCGAAGGCGACGGCTTCGAGATCACCACCGACAAAGGCCTGCAGTTGCACGCGCGCGCGGTGTTCGTGGCGGCGGGCGCAGGGGCCTTCGTGCCCAAGACCTTGGCCTTGCCCGGCGTCAGCGGCGCGCCCAATGTGCACCATCACCTACCCGATGCCAGCACCGTGCCCGCATGGGCCGGCCAGCATCTGGTGATTTGGGGCGGCGGCGAAGAGGCCTTGTCGGCCGCTGTGGCGCTTGCCAGCGAAACCGATGCATCGCGCCGCCCTGCCAGCCTGACCTTGCTGCACCGGCGGGATCAATACCAGGTCGACGAGGACCTCGATGCCCAGGTGCGCGGCCTGATCGCCCAGGGCCGCATCGAAGCGGCCACCGGTTTGCCCGATGCGGCGCTGCTGGCCGCGGCAGCGTCCAACACCGTTGACGCTGCCGACGCGGCGCCTGCCTTGCGCGCCCTGCGTCTGCTGGGCGCCGACAGCGCCACGACCGAACTGCCCCTGGATCACCTGCTGATCCGCCTGGGCATGAGCCCCAAGCTGGGCCCCTTGAGCGACTGGGGCCTGGCCCTGGAGCGCAAGCAGGTCAGCGTGTCCACCGCCAGCCATGAAAGCAGCGTGCCCGGCATCTATGCCGTGGGCGACATCAACACCTATCCGGGCAAGAAGCGCCTGCTGCTGTGCGGCTTCCATGAGGCCACGCTGGCTGCCCACCATGCGGCCGCGGCCCTGAATCCGGATGCGCCGCAGCACCTGCTCTACACCACCACCAGCCCGCTGCTGCACCAGCGGCTGGGCGTGCTGGCCGATGGCGCCGCGGTGCCGCCGGCTCGCTGACGTACACTACGCGCTTTCCGCTAGGGGTGCGCGGTATTGCCGCGCTGAGAAACACCCTTCGAACCTGATCGAGTTCATGCTCGCGTAGGGAAGCGCGGTTCACTGCAAAAGACAAGAACGGCACGCCCATGGGCGCGTGCGTCTTCTTTCTGCTTGCGGCGCAACCAGTCTTGCCGGCTTGCCATGGCCCGATCGACCAAGATCGTTCCGATGCCATCGCGCCCGAGCCGACTGACCATGATGCGCCCACACCGCCAGCCTTCCTCCTTGACGCTTCGCCATCAACCGAAGCGCCCCTTGTTGCCGACGCTGGCCCGCCCCCTTTCGCCGCTGTCCCCGCTGTCTCCGCTGTGCCTGGCTGCCGCCACCTGCCTGCTGCACATGACGACGCCGTCTGTCGCCCTGGCTCAAGAGGCTCAAGAAGCGCTGCCCGAGTTGACCGTCAAGGCGCCAGGCGAGCGCGGTGGGGGCACCAGCATCGGTGGCTTCGGCAAGCAGGCGCCGTGGCAGCAACCGCAGCAAGCCGAACACTTCACCGATGAAGCCCTGAAAGACGCGCAGGTGCAGCGCCTGTCCGACCTCATCAAGCTCGACGCCAGTGCCAGCGCCTCGTACAACGCGGCCGGCTATTGGGACTTCCTGTCCGTGCGCGGCTTCGTGCTCGACCTGACGCACAACTACCGCCGCGAGGGCCTGCCCATCAGCGGCGAAACCGCCCTGTCGCTGGACAACAAGTCAGGGGTCGAACTGTTCAAGGGCACCAGCGGCATCCAGGCTGGCGTCAGCTCGCCCGGCGGCCTGCTCAATCTGCTGGTCAAGCGCCCTGAAGGCCGCGTGCGCACGGCCGAGCTGGCCTTCACCGGCCACCGCAGTGTGCGCACCGCGGTGGACCTGGGCGACCGCTTCGGCGCGGAGCAGGCCTTTGGCCTGCGCGCCAACCTCGCCCACGAACGCCTGCACAGCGCCATCCAGCAATCGCATGGCCAGCGGCACTTGCTGGCTTTGGCCGGTGACTGGCGCCTGAGCCCTGCAACCCTGCTCGAAGCCGAGGTGGAACACAGCCGCCGCAGCCAACGCTCGGCCTCGGGCTTCAGCCTGCTCGGTGACCAGGTGCCCCTGGCCAGCAGCATCAATCCCAACATCAACCTCAACAACCAGGCCTGGGTGGACCCGGTGATGATGCGCGGCACCACCGGCACTGTGCGCCTGACGCATCAACTGAGCGATGGCTGGCAACTGCAAGGCACCTTGGGCGAGCAAAGACTCAAGACCAACGACAGCACCGCCTTTCCGTTTGGCGGCCTGTGCGCCGATCCCGATTACCTGCTGTGCGACCGCTTCTCGCCCGAAGGGCGCTTCAGCGTCTATGACTTCCGCAGCGCGGGCGAATCGCGCGTGACCCGCTCGGCCGATGTGCACGCCGACGGCGAAGGCCGGCTGGGCAGCACCACGCACCGCTTCAGCTTCGGTGTGCTGCGCACGTTGGCCCGAGTGGACGTGCCGACGGCCTCCTTCAACCCGGTACCGGGCTTTGGCGACATCAGCGGGAACTACACCCTGCCCGAGGCGCCGCTTTACACCAGCGCCCAGAACCTGCGCGACGAACGCAGCACCGAGTTCTACCTGCGCGACAGCATCCGCCTGAACGCGCAATGGCAGGCCTGGGCCGGCCTGCGCCACACGCGGCTGACCCGTGCACAGACGCCCTCCGATGGCAGCGCCGCCACCTCCCGCGCGCAAGAGAACCTGACCACGCCATGGCTCGCCCTGGGCTACCAGTTCATGCCGCAGCACCAAGTCTATGCAAGCTGGGGCGAAGGCGTCGAGCTGCCGCTGGCCAAGTTCAGCACGCCGGCCGTGCCCTATGCCAACGGCGGTGAGGTGCTGCCCGCGCAGAAGAGCCGCCAGTGGGAGGTCGGTGTCAAAGGCCAGCGCGAGCAGACCACCTGGTCGGTGAACTACTTCCGCATCGTCAAGCCTGAGGCATCGTCGCTGTTCAATGGCGTGGACTACGACTACGCCGTCGATGGCGATGCCTTGCACCAGGGCCTGGAGGGCCGTGTGCGCACCCACATCCAGGACTACACGCTCGATGTGAGCGCCATGGTGATCGACGCCGAGCGCCGTGGCAGCGCCAAGCCGGGCATCAACGGCAAGGCGCCCGTGAACGTGCCCGACCACACGCTGAAGATGAGCCACGGCTGGCGCGTCGCCGCCCTGCCCGGCCTGAACCTGCAAGCCGACATCGTCTACGAAGGCGCGCGTACGGCCGATGCGGTGGGCGATGTGCGCATCCCCGCGTGGACGCGCGTCGATGTGGGCATGAGCTACACGCAGCAAGCCGGCAGCACCCAGGCCATCACGTGGCGCCTGGGGGTGAGCAACCTCTTCGACACGCGTGCCTGGATCGAATCGCCCACCCAGTTCGACCACATCTACCTGTTCCCGATGGCCGAGCGCACCGTCACTGCATCGATGCAGATCAGCTTCTGAAGCCTTGATGGGGATTGATCAGAACTTCTGCCGGCCGGCATCGACCTTCTGGCAAGCGCCGGACATGGCCCAATAGCTTTCACGCGCGCCGGCCTGGGCCGGCACCGTGACGGTGAGTGAGCCGATCATGCGATCGAAGGTGAAGGCGCGCACACCGCCTTCGACCACATTGCTGCGCGAGACCACGATGCGCTGGGGACTGAACTGCACGATGTTGCCCAGCGTCGTGCCATCGGTCTCGTACACCGTGCGCCGCGCGTCGCTGATGTAGAAGTACAGGACCTGCGTGGCGTCCGGCGCGCGGATCGTGCGCAGCTCGCAGCGGATGGCCGTGGCGCCCGCTTCCAGATCGGGGGCTGCGGCAATGGGTTGCTGCGCCTGAGAGGGGGCGACCAGGGCCAGGCCGGCCAGCGCTGCAGCCAATGTGCACACGGTGCGTCCTCGGGCGGACGAAACCTGTTTCACACGGATCGCATGGGCGGCACCCCATCTTGTTGCATCGACATCCATCGGATTCATCGCGAGCCTCCTTCACGTCAGTGGGCCAGTCTGGCCGGGTTCAATCACAAGGGAGCGCCGCCGCTCAATGGCGCCGGCGCCGGCGGCGGGAGACCAAAGCACCTATGAGGATCGCCAATCCAGACACAGCCATGCCCAGGGCGCCCGGCTCCGGCACGAGCGTGATTTTGGTGACCGTCGCACTGGGGGTCCCGGAATTGCCGCGGACCCAGAAATACTGAACGCCTTGGATATCAGGGATCATCACACTCGCCACGGCCCCGAAGTCGATGCCTTCCCAGTAGTCGCCGCCCCAATAGGTCAACACCGTGTTGGAGGCGACATCGAAGCGGAAGTCGAAGGGGCTGGTCAAGCTGTCTCGCTTGTCGTACCGGTTGATGTAGGTCGACATGCCATTCGTTGGCGCGGTGGTTGCGTACAACTCGAAATGCAGCAACTCGGCCAGATCGATGATCTGATCGCCATTGCCATCCTCACCGAGGAAGTAGCCAGTTGCCCCCACGGTCTGCTCATCCAGAAAGTTATCGGGATGGTTGACATAAACGCCCCTCAGCCCCGTGATCTCGATGTCCCAACGCTGTACTTCTGCGCTGGCCTGCCCCACCATGCCGAGACACGCGGCTGCCACACATGCTTGCTCGAAAAGCCTTGTCATCTTGCACCCCTGATTTGGAATGGATCGTGTGCCCGGCGAGACCACGCTTGCCGTTCATCATTTCAGCCGGCGCGGCATCGCGTCAAGCGCAGAGGGCAAGCACCTGCGAGCACCAGGGAACGATGCCAGTCGCACCTCGCGGACGCGATGCAAGCGATGGTGGGCACAATGGCGGCCGGCCCAGCAATGTTGCGCCTGACCTACATCGCAGTCCGTGCGCGGTGCTGAGACAGCAAAAAGCAAGGCGCCGGGAGCCCTCAAAAAAAAACATGCTATAGTCACGTTCGTCGGTTGACGACAGCAACGAATCAAAACGAAGCGAGTCGAAACCGGGTGAAAAGGATCCAAAAAGATCCAGCCGACTATTCCCCGATAGCTCAGTCGGTAGAGCGCCGGACTGTTAATCCGTAGGTCCCTGGTTCGAGCCCAGGTCGGGGAGCCAAATTCGAAAGGCCTCAGCACACGCTGAGGCCTTTTTCGTTGGGTGCCACGCATTCACAGTTGCGCCGTGTGTCTGCACCACGCACTGGCGGCGAGCACGCCCTCAACCCTTGAGCGTGCCCTGCGCCGGCTGGTGCGCCAGGCCGAAGGCCCGCTTGACCCTCAGCATGGTCTGCTCGCCGTCCGGGTCGTCCACCACGATGCGCAGGTGGGAGCCCTTGCCAGCGGTCGGTGGCAGACCGGAGCCGGCCAGCCGCGCCGCGGGCACGTCCACCGGCACATCGGGCTGCCCGTCCACGTTGCTGGTCAGGGCCACGCTGGAAAAATCCTCCAGCCGGACCGTGTTGATGTCAGATTCCTTGATGATCTTGTCCATGGTGCCTCCATCGCGTCATGCGCTCTGTGGCGGTGCGGCAGCCCGAAGCAGGCGCGTCACCGCGTCATCTTCCACCGGCAAACGCAGTGCCCGCTGGCACCGCGTGCCGAACTGCTGAACAGGCCTGCGGGCTTCAGCGCTCGCCGGCGCGGTAGGGCTTCATCGGCGCCTGCGGGTAGGCCGCGCGGCGCGCAGGCGATAGCGCGTGAAAAGCACGTTGCGGTCGCGCACCGACACATGGCTTGCGTCTTCGTGACGCGGTTATAGTCACGCTCTCGATGGCATGCCGAGCGCCGCAGCAAGGCAGCTTCAGATCCCCGATAGCTCAGTCGGTAGAGCGCCGGACTGTTAATCCGTAGGTCCCTGGTTCGAGCCCAGGTCGGGGAGCCAAATTCAAAGACGCCTCAAGCAGCGATGCTTGGGGCGTTTTGCTTTGGGCGGATCGGCTCACATGAGTCGCGAGAATATGGGAATCAACGTGGCAAAATAGTGCCGCTTTGCGTATACCTCATCACGTTCAAGCCCTCGCGCTCATTTGCGCCACGCCGCCCAGGGAGCACGCTCGCCTCGGTGCGACGGGTCGAGCGCGCCGCGCTGGAAAAACCAGGGAAAGCAGTCATGAGACGTCTGTCAAGACGATGGGCCAGGGGCGGTGTCAGCATGCCTCCGCAGTACCTCAGCGGCATCGATGTGCTGATCGGCATCGTGAGCGCGCCCGCGGCTTTTGTGTTTCCCCGGGGCCTGGACGCGGACGCCCTGCATGCCTCCTTGGAGGTGCTGCTGCGGCACTACCCGGTGCTGGGTGCCCGCCTGCGGCGCGATGCCCAAGGGCTGCTGTACCTGGAAAGCGGCGACCAGGGTGTGAGCTTCGAGGTCTGGCAGCATGATGAAGCGATGCCGGCATACGGCCCCACGCGTCCGCTGGATGCGGAGCTGGGCCGATACGCCCGCGTGATCCCGCCCTGGGGGGTGATCGACCGCCCGACGCAGCCGCTGGTCGAGTTCCGCGTGCACCGCTTCGGCTGCGGCGGGGCTTTGCTGTCCTTGTCCAGCGTGCATGCCCTGGCCGATGGGGCCGCCATTTCGATGCTGATGACCGATTGGTCAAGGCTGCATCTGGGGCACCCGATCAACCCACCCATGCTGGACCGCGCCCCGCTGATCGCCCTGAGCGCGGCGCACGTGGACAAGCCTTACACCCAGGGCCTGCTGTATCAACCCAGTCTGCCCAGGGCGGTGGCGCTGGGGACGCGTTTCATGTGGCAGCACTTCACGCGCTTGCGCAAGCACATCGTGCGTGTCACGCCCGAGCAGTTGGCCGGCTGGCGTGAAGAGGCCCTGCACACACTGGCGCCGGCCGATTGCCCAACGGCCTATGAGCTGACCACGGCCCATTGCCTGCGGATGATGTCCCGGGCGATACAGGGCGGCGGCACGCGGCACCTGGGCCTGGTCAACGACTTGCGCTTTCGGCGCCTGGAGGGCCTGGGGCGCAAGTACTTCGGCAATGCACTCGGGCAGGACATGATCAGCCTGGAGGCCGCTTTCCTGTCCAACCGTCCATTGCATGAGATCGCCCTGGCCTGCCGCGTACCGATGGACAACGTCGACCACGCCAGCCTGCTGGGCTACCTCGGCATGCTGGAGCAACGCAGACAGGCAGGCAAGACCTACGGGCTGATGTCCCTGGCGGCGCAGCACTGCCTGGAGGCCGGCATCTACATCAACAACTGCGCGCACATGCCCGCCTACAAGCCGGATTTCGGCACGGGGCAACCCAGTTGGTTCGAGACGGCGCGCACCGTCTACCGCAAGCTGATGGTCGTGAATGCCCCACCGGGTGTGGGCGGCTTCGACGTGCACATCACGGCGCGCCACGAGGAGGTGGCGGCGTTCGAGACGGCAGCGATGGCGCGATGACGCCAGCGATCGCCCAGCGGCCACCCTTGTTCTGGCCACCGCTGTGCTGTGCAGGAAGCGGTGGCTGTCCTTGCCCGTCCCGAAACCCTTTACTGGGGGAAGAGACGTGCGTTCAGCACCTGTTCAGAAGTGGTCCGCCCAGGCAGTATCCAGCGAAAAAGCACTTGCGAAGCGCCAGCCAAATCCGCGTGCTCAATGACGACCGGGTACTGCATGCCGCCGGTCAAATTCATGGGCGCGCTGTGGAAGGTCGTGTTCGGATTGACGCCGCCCCATTGGTTCGCCATCAGCTGCCCGTTGACCCAAACTCTGATGCGATCATCGGACACCACTTCGAGCACATAAGTCCCCGTCGATTCCGCTTGGAAACTCCCGCTCCAGCGTACCGACCAGTTGTCTGCGCCGACACTTTGACCGGGAACGTCGGCCCATACCCTGCTGGGGGATTGGACGATGGTGGAAACAGGGTCTCCGCTCAGGTCAGGGTTGGCGAAGTATTCGGCGCGCAGACCTGTGCCTTGACCGGGCATGATCTTGCTGACGGACCATTCATGGTCCATCCAGGCCAGACGTTGTTGCAGCCATTCCTTCAAGGCCACAATCTCACCGCCGTAAGTGCCCGTGACAACACGGTTGGGCCACACATAGGTATTCAGAATCGGCCAGCGCTGAAAGTTCCTGACTTGCGCTTCAGCCAGGTAGGCCGCTTTGCTGTCGATGTACTTGAACATCCAGTCAAAAACGCCATCCGATTTCAACTGCGCCCACCTCGCGTGCACCTGCTGCACAAAGTACTCGTCCTGCATCAGGCGACCAAACCAGCGCCCGTACAAGTACCAGCCTTCAGTCAGGAAAGGGGCATCCGCGTAGTCCACATTCCCTAAAGAAAGGTCGTAGTCCCAGAGTGGGCCAAAGTGCAATTTGCCATTGCGCGGCTTGTAAAGATGCGTGCCAAAAATGAGATTGCTGTCAACGCTCTTGGTCAGTTCGTTGACGATGAAATAATCAACGGCCGTTGCCACATCCAGGTATGCGCGCCAACCCGTGGCGGGATCTTTGAATTGGGCGCCGTAGAGCGCCTGCTCAAACGCACTGAGGTAGGACGTGATGTATTGACGCTGGGGCTCGCGGGCAGGATCCAGAAGAGAATCCGGCTCAGCGGCGCAATACACCAAACTGGTGGTCAATGAACTGTCGAAGCAAAAGTCCTCGCCACGGCGGGCATCAATTTCCAGGAAATAACCACCCGTGATCACATTCGGCGCTGTATCTGAAACACTGAGGGTGGGGATGTTGACCCGTGTGGCACCGACTCGAACCTGTTCTGCAAGCTGGTAGACACCCAGGTATTGCCCATTCAGCGTCAATTCCACGGTATGCGACCGCGACGCCCAGGCGTGGCCCATGCGCTGGGAGAGCGCAAGCACCAAGTCATTTCGCAAGAGCGTTTTGTCGGCGTAGTTCGCCAAAAGCGCCCAATGGCGGTTGGCCGGCATGTCCAGCAATTCAGTGCTGCTGTTCAGTCGTATCCGGTACGGCTTTTTCGGCATATTCCAAGTCGAATTGCCACGGCCACGTATCTCTGTGCGCAGGTCATGCAACACGTTGCCTTTGAAGTCGGTGAGCGTGAATTGCGCCTGGCGATAATTTTCCTTGTCCAGAACCGGGGCCCCGCCGTCGGTGTTGATCACCAGGCGATAGGGTGGCAACTTCGGCGGCAGTCGCCCAGCGTAGCTCGCGTAGGAAGACCGCCCAGGGCTGCCCACGTCACCACCAGCGTTGCGTGTGGAGCGCTCTATGTCGTTGGGTGCCGAGAGCACCCATCGGGTCACGTCATTCACACCCAGGCTGGCAAAACTGGAAGGCCGCGCGCTGGCGCCATTGGTTCGCGGACCACCGAGGGTGGCGTCACCATAAGTCAATCTGTCGACCCTGTAGCCCGCCGCGTTGTAGAGGTTGATTTCGTCGGCGCGGCCCAGGTTGGAACTCAGGCCGCCAAGGACCTTGACCTTCTGGCTGAGGCCCCAGGCGGCGCGGAACGCTTCCGCACTGGCTTCTGTCACCAGCACAGATTCGCCGGGATTCACGACACCAAAGGCCGAAAGGTCGAACTGCCCCAGTCGCCTTCCGCTGTCGTCGAAGCTCCAACGCTTCATGTCCACCGGCTCAGATCCCAGGTTCGTCAACTCGACGAATTCGCCGGCGGCACCTTCATACATCCATTCGGTGATCCGCAAGGTTGCCGAGGCGGTGGAATGGGCAAGGAGGCCAACAAACGTGGCGACGATAAGAACTACTGACTTCATGACGGGTCCCTGATTTTTTATCAACGCACTGCGGATTTCTTGTTTCAGCGCTTCTTGCCTTTTTGGGCAATCGTCCAGCCAAGCACGCCCAGCCCGGCCAAAAACAAGGCATAACTGCCAGGCTCTGGAACCGGCTGGTAGATCACCCGCAACGTGCCCGACAGCACTTGGGCATTGACGCCAGGATCGGGGAAAATGTCATAAATCATCACCCAAACCAAGCCATCGTTGCCCACCGTGAATGGCTCACCCAAGCTCTTGCCTGAATTGCCGCCCCACGCGCCAGATGCCACACCAAATGTGCCGGGCCCATCTACGGTAGACGGGCTCAAGTCCAAATAGCCGCTGCCATCGGATTTGTTGACCGATAGCACGAACTCGTTCAGGTAGCTGTTGTTCTGCGTTTGAAAGCTCAGACCGCTGTATTCGAAACCAGTCACGAGCGATCCTGCTCCGATGTTCACGAATTGCTCGCCATTGCCGGATTCACCGATTCCGCCATATGCCTGCCAGCCGGCCAGATCGATGTCAAACGATGCGGCGTGTGCTGTCCCTGCCAGCGCAAGCATCACAGTCAGGGTTGACACGGCAGCGCTTGCCTGGCGGATGATAAATTTCTTGTTCAAAATGATTTCTCCCTTGGTGTTTAAAGAGGTGGCGTGCTGGAATGCACGACGCATAGGGCATGTTAGTTCCGTACATCGCAAAACGTGAAGGGCGGCTCACCCCCTGTTTACGGGACATTGCGTTTCAGCGCGACCTGATGCTGAACTGACATACGCCGGCGTTTCACAATGCGATTTCTTTTAAATCGATTCAAGTCCGTCGCCAACGCCTGAAACTCCTGAATTGAGACTGTTTTATTTAAAGAGAAGCGATCAGATCGGGCGCTCAAGCCTCGTCCCGGCGCGCACCGCGTTATCCTCCCCGCTCCTGAATTGACACCGCTTCCCCACATCCCCATGAGCACCCTGCCCGCCTGCCCTCAATGCCAGTCCGCCTTCACCTATGAAGTCGGCGACACGCTTGCCTGCCCTGAATGCGGCCATGAATGGTCGGCCTCGGCTGCCGCGCCGGAAGGCCGCGGCGATGAGGTGCGGGTGGTGCGCGATGCCAACGGCCAGATCCTTCAGGATGGCGACACGGTCACCGTGATCAAGGACCTGAAGGTCCGCGGCTCGTCGTCGGTCGTGAAGGTCGGCACCAAGGTCAAGAACATCCGCCTGGTCGACGGCGATCACGACATCGACTGCAAGATCGACGGCATCGGCGCGATGGGCTTGAAGTCAGAGTTTGTGAAGAAGGCTTGACCGCTTCCCTGGTCGGCACACCGCGCCTCATCTTCGTTGCCAGGCCCCTGGCAGCACCCACCAGAACACCAGCAGCAGCACTGCCACACCGGCGGCGGCGACCGTGCCGGCCAACGGCGAATCCATCGCCACCGTCAGCACGAACTGGGCGGCCAGCACCAGCGCCAGCGAGATCGCGGCGCAGCCAACCAGGATCTGCTTGCTGGCGCGTTGTTTGAACCGCACCCGGTTGACCAGCGGCCGCATCAGGCGGTGCTGAACGGCGGGCGCGCTCAGCAGTGCCAAGCCCGAAATCGACAGCATGAAGGTCGCCAGGAACACTTCGCGCTCGATGGCCGCGATGTCCGCGAAGCGCGGCATGAAAGGCACCGTGATCAGGAAGGCCGTCAGCAGCTGCGCGGTGGGCAGCAGCACGCGCAACTCGCCCAGCAGGTCGCTGAGGTCGCCGTCCTCGTGGGTGCCCTCCTTGAACTCGGCGGCGCCGTTGTGCGCTCCCTTGGCTGAGGGCGACGGATGGCGGCTTTCTTCATCAATGGACATGGTTGCCGGAACCGGCAAGTGGCATGCCCGTCCGGCCCTCGTTCAGGCGTCGAGCACCACGCGTTTCGAGGCGGGATAGGCCGTGCACAGGTAGACCACCTTGCCCAGCACATTGCCGCTGGCATCGCCCTGGTGCAGGGTCAGGCGGCAGGTGCCGCACATGCCTTGGCAGCAGCCCGATTCCAGATCGATGCCACGCGCCTGGGCCACCTGGAGCAAGGTCTTGCCCTGGTCCTTTGCCGTCAGGACGATGGTCTGGTCCAGATGCTGGAAGTAGACCTCGGCACCTTCTACGGCGAAGTCTTCCCCGGTGCCTGGCTCGAAGGCCTGCGCCGTCGTGAAGCGTTCGGTGTGCACACGGGCCGGGTCCACGCCCAAGGCCTGCAGTGCGTCAAGCATCGCGGCCATGAAGCCCGCTGGCCCGCACAGGAAGATCTCGCGTTCATGCAGATCGGGGCAGTTCACACGCAGTTGCGGCATGTCCAGGCGGGTGGCGCCCGACGCACCGGCATCCGGAGCGCGCTCCTGACTCAAAGCGATGCCGACCTTCATGCCCGCCTCCGGCCAGCGTTCGCGCAGGGCCTGCTTGAAGATCACGTCCTCCTCGCGGCGGAACTGGGCCAGCACCTGGACGTCCGGGCGTTCACCCTGGGGGCGCCGCAACAGGTCTTCGACCATCGCATGGCAAGGGGTGATGCCCGACCCCGCGCACAGGAAGAGCAGCTTGGCCGGTGTCGGTGTCGGTATGGGTGTGAGTGTGGCTGCGTCTGCACCTGTGCCTGCGGTGGCCTGCGCGTCGTCCAAGCAAAAGCGCCCTTGCGGACGCCCCAGGCGGAGCTGCATGCCGGCCCGCAAGTGACTGTTCATCCAGTTCGAGACCAGGCCGTTGGGCGTGGCCTTGACGGTGATGCTCACGCGCCCCTTGGGCAGGGGCGTGGCGCTGTAATGCCGCCGCACCTCCTGCCCGTCGATGGACAGGATCAGTTCCACGAACTGGCCCGCGCGCATGCCGCGCCAATGCTGATTGGGCCGAAGGATGAAGGTCTTGACGCCGGGCGCCTCCTGCACCACTTGCAAAACCTGAGCCTTGAGGTCGTAGGTCCACACGAAGCCGTTCAACCAGCGGTTGAAGTCGGTCATCGTGTTGTTGACCACGTAGTCCACCCACAGCTGGTCCACGTTGTCCAGCGCCCAGCGATTGACGGGTGCGAGCAGGCGGTCAAGCATGCTGGCGCCCCTGCGAGGACAGGCCGTCGCCGCCGCTGCCGCTGCCGTAATGCGCGGGCGGACGGCCGTACTTGATCATGGCGCGCAGGTAGTTGCGGATCGCCTGGCCCCAGCTCTCATTGCACTTGTAGGGGATGCCGTACTTGGCGCACACCTGCTTGACCTCCCGGGCCATGTCCGGGTAGTGGCGCGAAGGGATGTCGGGAAAAAGGTGGTGCTCGATCTGGTAGTTCAGGTGCCCCCACAGGATGCTCATGCGGCGGCTGCCCTTGAAGTTGACGGTCGAGTCCAGTTGCGAGAGGTACCAGCGGCCCTTGTGCGCCAGCGCGTCCTCCGGCTGCAAGGGCTCGGTCAGGTGGGTGGACTGGATGGTCAGCCCGATCCAGTAGTTGTTGAGGGCGTCGACCAGCAGGTTGCCCAGCAGCACGCGCAAGGCCGAGTAGCCGGTGGCGAGGGCCAGCAGGGGCATCAACAGGTATTCCTTGAACAGCACGCGTCCGGCCGCCAGGCGGTGGCGCAGGCGCAAGTTCTTTTCGTCGCCGCCAGGGAAGACGGGCGCATAGCCTTTGTTGCCCTCGGGAAAGACGCGCTCGCGGAATTTCTCGCGGAAGCCCAGGTTCTGGTTGTCGAAACCGTAAAGCACCGTCGGGTAGGCGAACAAGAAGTACACCAGGGCCTGGCGGCTGTGGTATTTGTTCCAGGGCTGCTGATCGTTCATGCGCAGGATGCCGTGGTTCAGGTCCGGATCCTTTTCGTAGACATTGGTGTGAACGTGATGCTGGCCGTTGTGCTCGCGCCGCCACCCATCCTCGTCCACTGGCGCCTTCCATTTGAAGTTGTGGGAATGGAACTGCGGGATATCGGGGAAATAGTCATATTGCCCGTGCAGCACGTTGTGCCCGATTTCGATGGCTTCCAGATTCCGGTGCAGCCAGGTGAGCAGCACGCCCAGACCGAATGTCAGGGGGTCGTGCCCAAACCACAGCAAACCCCGTCCCGCGATTTCCGCGAGCCGGGACTTCCTGCGCAAGCCCTTGATATAGGCCACATCCTCGGGGCCCAGCTTGGCCCGGTAGCGGGCCTTGATGGCATCGAATTCGGCTTCGATGGTGTCATGGAGCGATTGTGAATCCAGTCGTACTGCTGTGGATTGCTGATTCATTGCCTTTTCACTGCTCGTTTTTTGGTACTGCCACGCCTGCAAAAAGCCCGCGAAAGCTGTCTTGCAGAGGTGCCGGATTTTTAACGAGGCTCATTGAATCAAATCCAGTGTTTACCCGCCACGCCACCTTGAACAGGGGTATGAGCGTGTCACCAGCAATCGGGAAAATCAGTTTCCACCTTGAATAAAGGACAAGCGCCCCACAAAAATGAGCCCCCCGCCTTCATCCGGACGGACTCTGGCGCCGCGCCGGGTGCCGGCGCGCCGCCGTCGGGTAGGCGCAGCAAGGGATAATCGGCGTCTCATGCCAGTTACCCAGCCACACCTTTCCAACTTCCGCCCACCCCGCAGCCTGGCGCCCGCGCGACAGTGCCATCAGCCCGCACGACGCCATCAAGGCGGCGCGGTCGACTGGTTCCTTCTGGGCATGATCGCCGCAGTCGTGGTGGCCTCCATCGCGCCGGACATCGGCCGAGGCGATGGCCTGCTCAAGCTCGGCCACATCACCGATCTGGGCGTGCTGGTGTTGTTCTTCCTGCACGGCCTGGGCATGTCGACCGAGAGCCTGCGCCAGGGAGCCAGCCGCTGGCAGTTGCACATCGTGGTACAGCTGTGCACCTTCGTCGTCTTCCCGCTGTGGTGGGCGCTGTGGGCCGCCTTGCTGGGCCCGCACCTGCCGCGCGATCTGGTGCTGGGCTTTTTCTATCTGGCGGTGCTGCCCTCGACGGTGTCCTCATCGGTGGCCATGACGGCGCTGGCCAAGGGCCATGTGGCGGCGGCCATCCTCAATGCCACGCTGTCGACCTTGCTGGGCGTTTTCCTGACGCCGCTGCTGGTCAGCCTGGTGATGAGCGGCGCGGGCCACGAGGTCGACATGAGCCAGACGATGATCAAGATCGCCACCATGCTGCTGCTGCCCTTCTTCATCGGGCATTTGTCACGGCCTTTGTTGGCGGCGCGCTTTGCCAAGATCAAGCCGCTGACCATGGCCTTCGACCGCGCGGTCATCGTGATGCTGGTGTGGGTGGCCTTCAGCGACTCGGTCGCGGATGGTCTGTGGCGCGATCACGGGCCTTTGCTGCTGGCCCAGGCGGTTGCCGGCGCCTTGCTCTTCCTCATGCCCATGCTCTGGCTGACGACCGTGGTGGCGCGGCGCCTGAAGTTCGCGGTGGAAGATGAAATCGTGGCGGTGTTCTGCGGCTCCAAGAAGTCGATGGCTTCGGGCATGCCGATGGCCAAGCTGCTGTTCGGCGGCAACGCGGCCATGGGGGTGCTGATCCTGCCGATCATGCTGTATCACCAGATCCAGATGTTCGTCTGCGCGGTGATGGCCCGGCGTTATGCCGCACGCATGACGCACAAGGTCTGAGGCACCATGCGCGGCTGCGGCATCGCCCCCCAGATCGGGTTAACCCATAGGGAAAGCGACAGGAAAATCCGGGCATGCACGCAGAGGGGATCCATTACGATTTCCTCGTTCAAGTCCTTCGCCAGCAAACCGAAAGACAGACACCGCAAGCTGCATATTGCATGCGCTCAAGCCACGAACGCTTGGATCGATTGAAGTGTCTCCCACCGCGCGCACCAGTCCGGATCTTCAGGAGCTCGGCTTTGCCGTGAACCTGCCGTCCGAGGACGGGCAGGCGCCATTGCCCGCCGTGCCGCCCAAGACCATCGACGCCTTGCTGGCGCGGCCTTGGTATGGCTTGCGGTTTCCCGACGCGCTGGAGGCGCGCTTCCAGGCCGATTGCGCGATGCAGCGCCTGAGGGCCCTGCTGATCAATGGCGTGCTGGTGGCCTTCATCTTCAATCTGGCGCTGTGGTCGGACTGGCTGATGGTGCCCGATGTGTTCGAGCTCGCCCTGAAGCTGCGGCTGTTCATCTTCACGCCCTGGACCATCGCCTGCCTGTTCATGGCCGTGCTGCTGCCCTCCCCGGCCATGCGCGAATGGGCGACCTTCGTCTGGGGCCTGATGGCCGTCGGCATGACCTGGCTGGTCTGCACCAGCAGCCAGGACCCGCTGGCCGGGCCCTATCTGGTGGCCTTCGTGCCGGTGGTGATGTTCGCCAACTCGGTGGCACGCATGCGCTTCAAGCAAGCGGTGATCATGGACGCGTTCGTGATGCTGGCCTTCCTGACGGGCTGGTACATGACGCCCCCCGCCTCGCCGGTCATCATGGTGCCGGCCACGCTGGTGATCCTCACGGCCATCGTCTTTTCGCTCTACAGCTGCTACATGCATGAGCGGGATGAGCGCCGCAACTGGCTGCTGCTGTTGCGCGAGACCTTGCTGATGCAAGAGCTGGTCGAGGCCCACGAGCGCCTGGAAACCACCCTGCGCATCGACTTGCTCACCGAGGTGGCCAACCGCCGCCACTTCGACGAATTCCTGCAGCAGGTCTGGGAGCAGGCCAGGGAAGATGGCAGCGAGGTCTCGCTGATGATGATCGACATCGATCATTTCCGCGCCTATAACGAGCGCTATGGCCATCCCGAGGGCGATGCCTGCCTCAAGGAGATCGCCACCGCGCTCAAGCGGCGCCTGAGGCGCCCGGGTGACCTGCTCGCGCGCTTCGGCGGCGAAGAGTTCATCGCCGTGCTGGTGGGCACGCCTTTGGCCACGGCCACCAGCGCGGCCGAACGCGTGCGCAAAGGCGTGGAGAACCTGAACCGGCTGCACGCCACCTCGTCCACGCATTCGGTGGTGACGGTGAGCATCGGTGTGGCCAGCCTGCGGCCCAGCGCACCGCACGCCAGCCCTTCGCAATTGATCGCCGCGGCCGACGAGGCGCTGCACCAGGCGAAGTCACGCGGACGCAACCGCGTCTTCGCATTCGGGACCGACGAATGACGCCGCCGCCCGTTGACACCGCCCCCTCCGCCGCTGCGGCGGGCCCCGCTGCGGCCGCACGCGCCCGGCTGCTGAACGACCCGGTCATGGCCCGCATCGACGCGCTGCTGACCCGGGGCTTTCCATGGCTGCGCTTCCCGGCGCCGCTGGAGCGGCAGTTCCTCGCCGACACCCTGGCCGATCGCCTGCGGCACTTTTTGATCAGCGGCCTGCTGGCCCTGGTGCTCTACAACGGCTTTCTGATCGGCGACTACCTGATGGCGCCGGACGTGTTCGATCTGGCGCTGCGCCTGCGGCTGTTTTACATGACGCCGGCCGCGCTGGTGCTGATCTTCCTGGGCACCCGCACCCAATGGTGGATCGTGCGATGGGTGCCGCCGCTGGGGTATGAGGCCATCATCATGACCATGGGCGTGTGTGTCGCCCTGACGCTTGCGGTCATCCTCGCCGAAACCAAGGGCCCGTACGCACACTTCTATCACGTGGGCTACAGCGTGGTGATCCTGTACGGCAATCTGGTCACGCGGCTGCGCTTCTGGTTCGCCGTGATGTTCTCGCTGATGCTGATGGCCATCCACATCTGGGGTGTGGTGCTGGTGCTCGAGACCTTCCCGCCCCGGCTGGTGTGGCCCATCGTCACACTGGTGGCGGCGATCGCGCTGTTCTCGCTGGTGGCCAACTACACGCTGGAGCGCGATGAACGCCGCCGCTATCTGCTGACGCTGCGTGAACGCGGCGTGGTGCGCGAACTCTCGCAAACCTACGAGCGGCTGCAGGCCCTGGCCCACATCGACGGTTTGACGGGACTGTACAACCGCAGGCACTTCCAGGAGTACCTGGAGAGTGTCTGGGCGCGCGCGCAATATGACAAGGATCTGGTCAGTGTGCTGACCATCGACGTCGATCACTTCAAGCGCTACAACGATCGGCACGGTCATGCCGTGGGCGATGAGGCCTTGCAGGAGATCGCCGGGGTGCTTCAGGGCGCGGTGCGCCGCCCCGAAGACCTGGTGGCCCGCGTGGGCGGTCAGGAGTTCATCGCGCTGATGCCGCACGCGAATGTGCAGCAAGCCACCCAGACCGCCGAGCGCATCCGCGAGGCCGTGCAAGCGCTGGGCATCCGGCATGAGAACTCCAGCGCCAGCCGCTTCATGACGGTGAGCATCGGCGTGAGCTGTGTGCGCGCGGATTTCTCGCTCAGGGATGCGGTGCTGCTCTCGGCGGCCGACCAGGCCCTGCAGCAGGCCAAGCGCGAAGGCCGCAACCGCGTCGGCGTGTGCGAGCCAGCCGGCGTGACACCGCCGTCCATGGTCTGAAGGGGCTCTTGAGCAGGCCTCGACCAGACGCTCTGTCAGGTCGCCTTGACCGGGTCCAGATGGGTCATCACATCCAGCACAGGCAACTGCTGCAGCACACGCTCGCGCGCCGCGGCGGCAATCGCGTGCCCTTGCCTGACGGACAGATCGCCATCGACCTCCAGGTGCACATCGACCAGGATCATGTCGCCCATCTTGCGGGTGCGCAGATCGTGCAGGCCCTGCACGCCCGGCGTCTGTGCCAGCACCTGATGGATCTGGGCGATCTGCTCGTCGGAAGCGGCGTGGTCCATCAGGTCATTGAGCGCGCTCCAGCCGAACTGCCAGCCCATGCGGATCACCATGAAGCCGACGATGAGCGCGGCCGCCGGGTCCAGCAGCGTGTAGCCCATCAGGTTGCCACCGATGCCCAGCGCCACCACCAGCGACGAGGCCGCATCCGAGCGTGAGTGCCAGGCATTGGCCACCAGCATGCTCGAGCGCACGCTTTCGGCGGCGCGCAGCAGGTAGCGAAACAGCAACTCCTTGGCCACCAGGGTGAACAGCGCGACGTACAGCGCCAGCGTGCCGACCTGAGGAATCTCATCGGGTGCGGCAAGCTTTTCGACCGCGCTCCACAGCATGCCCACGCCCACGCCGATCAGCAAGGCGCCCAGCAGCAGCGAGGCGGCCGTTTCATAGCGCTGATGCCCGTACTGGTGATCGGCATCCGCGCCCTTGTGGCTGTGCCGGTTGACGATCAGGACCACGAAATCCGTGAGCAGGTCGGACAGCGAATGCACGCTGTCGGCCACGAGGGCCTGCGACTGCGCCGCCAGACCCACCACCATCTGCCCGATCGTCAAGACGATGTTGACGACCATGCTGACGAGCGTGCTGCGCCGCGCCACCGTCTGGCGCACGATGGGGTCGACGCCGCCAGCGTGGGACGGGACGTGCGTCTGACCCAGCGGCTCGGGGGCGGGCGGCATGCGCGTCAAGGCGCTCAACCCAGCCAGTCGATGTGGTGGCCCAGTTTGCGGGCCTTGGTGCCCAGATAGCGCTCGTTCTCGGGTTGGACATCGCTGCGCACGGGCACGCGCTCTTCCACCTTGACGCCATGCGCGACCAGGGTCTCGACCTTGCGCGGGTTGTTCGTCATCAGTCGAACGGCCTTGACGCCGAGGTGATCCAGGATCTGCGCGGCCACGTCGAAGTTGCGCAGATCGGCCGCGAAGCCCAGATGCTGGTTGGCCTCGACCGTGTCCATGCCCTGATCCTGCAACTGGTAGGCGCGCAGCTTGTTGGCCAGGCCGATGCCACGCCCTTCCTGGCGCAGGTAGACGACCACGCCGCTGCCTTGCTTGCCGATCTCGTTCATCGCGAAGTGCAGCTGCGGGCCGCAATCACAACGCAGCGAGCCGAACACATCGCCGGTCATGCATTCGGAGTGCACGCGCACGAGGGCTGAGCCGGCCACATCGCCCATGACCATGGCCACGTGCTCCAGGCCGGTGGCCTTCTCGCGAAAGAGCTTCATGGTGAAGCTGCCTTGCTCGGTGGGCACGCGGGCTTCGGCCTGAAACTCGACCAGGGCCGCGGTCACCGGGGTCAAGCTTGCGTTCGCAGGGGTGGCGGGGCTCGCAGGACTGGCCGATGAACTGGAGGACGGGCTGGCGGAATCAAGGGTCGACATTCATTTTCCTCAAGGGGCCCACATTTTGCCAAAAGGCGGGGGCCTCTTCATTTCTGTGCACAAAAAGCCCGACGCCGCCTGACGCCAGGAAAAATTGGTGAACGGCTTGACCGGCTTGCGGTTTGAAGACAGACTGCCATCCCATGAACACCGTACGCACTTCCCGACAACTACGAATTCGCTGGCCGGACGCTGGCGTTTCGGATGTGCGTGTGCCCAAGGACTGAGTACCGACCTGTTCATACCCCACCCCATCCGACAAACGCCAGCCGTCCCAAGCCGCTGGCGTTTTGCATTGTGGGACTTTTCCGGTCGTTCAAACCATCATCCGGTCCCTTCGCAGTGTGCACCTCGCCAGTCGGCTCTTCATCCGACATGCCGTCTCCGAGGAAAGCACCCTGTCATGAACGCCCTGAGCAGTCACTTACCCATTTTTGCGCCCCATGGCGCCTCTTGCCCCAGTTGTCACCATCAGGGGCCCTTGCGCCGCCACGCGGTGCGCGCCAGCTGGTGGCGGGACGTACCGGCATCCGGCCGGCCCCAGGTGCGGCGCGGCCACATCGTGCGCTGGCGCTGCCCGGCCTGTCGCCAGACCCACTCCTGCCAGCCCGATTGGGCCTTGCCTGGCAAACGCCTGACACGTGAGCTGGAAGGCTGGATCCGCCAATCCCTGCAGCATGGGCAGACCGTGCGCGCCGTGGCCCGCTCCTGCGGGGTGGACGAAAAGACCGTGCGCGCCTGGGCCAGCCTGTGCGGCGCCAAGGTGGGCAACGCCGAGGCAGCATGAGCCAAGCTGCCGGGGCAGCCCTTGCCCCGGCGGGACATCGACTGGACACACTTTGCGACAAGCGGCAGAATACTGTATGCATTCACAGTATTTTGTATGAGCCGCGCCCCTGCTTTCGCCCGCATCGACCTGCCCGAGCCCCTGGCCCAGGCGGTGTGGCGGGGTGATGCCCTGGGCGGCACGGCCCACCCGGTCATCCCCAGCGGCCACGCCTTGCTGGATGCCGAATTGCCGGGCGGGGGCTGGCCCTGCCGCAACCTCACGGACATCCTCATCACCCAGAACCTGCAGGCGGAATGGCGCCTGCTGGCACCGGCCCTGGCCCAGGTGATGCGTCTGGGTGGCAGCGTGTTGCTGATCGGCCCGCCTGGCGCCCCTTACCTGCCCGGCCTGGTCGGCGAAGGGCTGAACCCCAGGCAGTTGCTGCGCGTCGATGCCAGCGCGCTGGCCGAGCGCCTGTGGGCCACCGAACAGGCCCTCAAGGCCAGTTGCTTCACCGCCGTGCTGAGCTGGCTGCCGCATGCGCAGGCCGGCCAGATCCGGCGGCTGCAGGCCTGCGCGGCCCGCCATCCTGGCCCGGTCTTCGTGCTGCGCCCGGCCGAAAGCCGCATCGAATCCTCGGCCGCGCCCTTGCGGGTGGTGCTGGGCCTGGGCCCCAGCCCGCATCCCCTGCAGGTCGAGATCCTGAAACGCCGCGGCCCTGTGCTCGACCACACCTTGCAACTGGCGCACTGGCCGGCGGCCCTGGCACCGCTGCTGCCGCAGTCTCAGCCCGTCCAGCCTGCCATCCGCCAACCTGCACCCGTGTCGGTGCCGGCCGCCATGCCATCGCGCCAGCCATCCAGCCGGCCATCTCACCTGCCTCTTGCCGAACCCCATGCCGCACTGGATGGCCTTGCTGCCCGCCTTGCCGCCATCGCCGCCTCTTCATGATGCGAATGCGCACCTGGAGGATGGCGGTGATGGCCCGCCCGATGCCGCCAGCGCCACGCTGACGCGGCTCGATGCGGGGCACCTTGCCTGGTGGGCGCTGCAGTTCACGCCCCGCGTGGCCTTGCTGCACGAGGCCGTGGTCCTGGAGATCCAGGCCAGCGAACGCCTCTTCGGCGGGGCGCTGGCCCTGCGCCGGCGCATCGCGCACGAAGCCCGGGCCCTGGGCGCGCAGGCCTGGGCCCATGCCGACACCGCCATGGCCGCCTTGGCCCTGGCCCGTCATGCACTCAGTGAAGGTCGCGATGCCGCACACCCCGATGAAGATGGCGAGGAGGCGGCCCATGCCGAAACCGCTGCAGGTGGGCGACGCCTCGATGCCCTGCCATTGCAGCTGCTGCCCGGCGTGAGCGAACACCAGGCCACCCTGGCCCGCCTGGGTTGCCGCACGCTGGGCGATGTGCGCCGCCTGCCTCGGGGCGGCCTGAGCCGGCGCTTCGGGGCGGCGCTGCTGCGTGCCCTGGATCAGGCCCATGGCCTGTCGCCCGAAACCTTCGACTGGGTGCAACTGCCTGCCGTGTTCGAAGCCCGGCAGGAGTTGCCAGGCCGGGTGGAGGCGGCGCCCGCCCTGCTGTATGCCGCGCAAGGGCTCTTGGCCCGGCTGTGCGCCTGGCTGGCGGGCAGGCAGGCCGGCGTCACGGCCTTCACGCTCACCTGGCTGCACGACTGGCAGCGGCGCGATGCCAGCCGCGAAGGCCGCCACACCGTCCGCCTGGCCCGCCCTACGCGCGATGCCCAGCGCCTGAGCAACTTGCTGGCCGAACACCTGCGTCACATCGAACTGAGCGCGCCCGTGGGCGACCTCGGCCTGCATGCCGACGAGATCGAAGCCCTGCCCCTGGACACGCCGGCCCTGTTCCAGGAGCACGGCGAACAGGCCCGCACCCTCGATGCCGATGCCTTGCTCACGCCCGCCGGTCGGCGCCAGCAGCACGATGCCTTGCTGGCCTTGCTCGACAGACTGGCTGCGCGCCTGGGTCCGCAGCATGTGCGTCAGGCCCGCATCGTGGCCGACCACCGCCTGGAATGTGCCCAGGTCTGGCAGCCTGCCGTGGCGGCGCTGGCGGGCACACCGGACGGATCGTCACAGTTGCATCGGTTGTCCCGGCCATCTCGATCGCCCGGGCCACCCGCCTCAGCGCCATCGGCCCGCAGCATGGCAAAGCCCCCCGGCCTGAACAGCCAGGCCGACCCTTTGCTGCCCCACCCCACCTGGCTTCTGGACCAACCTCTGCCGCTGGCCCTGAGCCGCGATGGCCTGCGCGAGCGCCCCGTCTACCAAGGCCCTTTGACCCTGCTGGCCGGGCCCCATCGCATCGAAGCCGGCTGGTGGGAGGGACAGGCGAGCCAGCCTCTGGTCACGCGCGATTACTACCTGGCCAGCAGCGCACAGGCCGGGCTGCTGTGGATCTTCCGCACGCGGCATGCACCGGATGACCGGCGCAGCCCGTGGTTCCTGCACGGCTTCTTCGCATGAGCCCGCCCCGCCCTGCCCCGTTTGCATCGGCCCTGCCCGGCTATGCCGAACTGCATGCCCTCTCGAACTTCACGTTCCTGAAAGGGGCCTCGCACCCGGGTGAGCTGATCTTGCAGGCGCTGAAGCTGGGTTACGCGGGGCTGGCCATCACCGATGCCTGCAGCATGGCCGGCGTGGTACGCGCTTACCAGGCCTTGCGCGATGCCCGCCAGGATGGGGTGCCCGGGGCCGATGCATTCAAGCTGCTGATCGGCAGCGAGTTCGAGGTCCACCCTGATCCCCATCCCCATCCCGATACCGAGCCCGCGGCCACGGCTTCGGACCATGCCGAATCGCCCCCGCCCATCTTCAAACTCATCGTCATCGCCTGCCACCGCCGGGGCTATGGCCTGCTGTGCGAGTTCATCACCCGCCTGCGCCGCGCCCAGGCCGGCAAGGGCGTGGCCCGGCTGCACCGTGGCGACATCGATCCCGCGCTGCTGGATGACTGTGTGCTGCTGCTGGCCCCCGCGCGCGGACAAGCTCCAGATGCCATCCAGGCCCACGCCCGCTGGCTGCGCGCGCACTTCGAAGGCCGCTGCTGGCTGGCGCTGTCCCTGCACAACCAGATCGACGACCAGCACTGGCTGCGCACGCTGCGCGCCGTCTCGGCCCAATGCGGCGTGCCGCTGGTGGCCACGGGCGATGTGCACATGCATGCCCGCTCGCGCAAGCCCTTGCAGGATGTGCTGAGCGCCACGCGGCTGGGCCTGCCACTGCAGGATTGCGGACTGGCGCTGCAAAGGCATGCCGAACACCATCTGCGCAGCCGCCTGCGCCTGGCCAGCCGCTATCCCGCAAGCACCCTGGCCGAGACCCTGAACGTGGCCGCGCGCTGCACCTTCTGTCTGAGCGAGCTGTCCTACCAGTACCCCGAAGAGATCGTGCCGCGGGGCCAGACACCGGCCAGCCACTTGCGCCAGCTGGTGGAAGCCGGCATGCAATGGCGCTACCCCGCCGGCGCGCCGGCCAAGGTGCAGGCCCTGATCGCCAAGGAACTCGCGCTGATCCATGACCTGGGCTATGAGAAATACTTCCTGACCGTGCATGACATCGTGCGCTTCGCCCGCTCGCAAGGCATCTTGTGTCAGGGACGCGGCAGCGCGGCCAACTCGGTCGTGTGCTTCTGCCTGGGCGTGACCGAGGTCGATCCCGATGAGACCGAGGTCCTGTTCGAGCGCTTCATTTCGCGCGAACGCAACGAGCCGCCCGACATCGACGTGGACTTCGAGCACGAGCGGCGCGAGGAGGTGAT
>CAYPUS010000013.1:0-949 GCA_964413815.1 uncultured Aquabacterium sp.
CCATCCTGATCCAGGTAAGGCGTCTGGATCAGGTGGTGGGAGACCAGGCCGGCAGGGCTGCCCGGATCGGCATCGAGCACGGCGGTGCTGTAGCCCATGGCCTGGGCGGCATGCACGAACATGCGGCCGAGCTGGCCGCCGCCCATCACGCCCAGGGTGGCGCCCGGCAGGATCACGGCGCCGGGGGTGGCGCTTTGCGCAGAGGTCTTGCTCACGTGTTCTTGCTCGCGTCCAGGGTCAGATCGGCCGTCATCGCGCGGGCGACTTCGGTCTGGCGGGCGCGGAAGGCATCGAGCTTGGCGCGCAGTGCGGCGTCGCCCGCGGCCAGCATCGCCACGGCGAACAGCGCCGCGTTGCCTGCCCCGGCCGTGCCGATGGCGAAGGTCGCCACGGGGATGCCCTTGGGCATCTGCACGATGGAGTGCAGGGAATCGACGCCTTGCAGATGGCGGGACGGCACCGGCACGCCCAGCACCGGCACGGTGGTCTTGGCCGCCAGCATGCCCGGCAGGTGGGCGGCGCCGCCCGCGCCGGCGATGATGGCCACCAGCCCGCGGTCGGCCGCGGCCTCGGCGTAGCGGAACATGTCATCGGGCATGCGGTGGGCCGAGACGACCCGGGCCTCGAAAGGCACGCCGAACTCGGTCAGAATGTCGGCGGCATGGCGCATGACGTCCCAGTCGCTGCTGGAGCCCATCACAACGCCTACTTTCACAGTGTTCTCGCCAGTCGTGTTGGTCACGGCGCGGTCCTTGTCTCGCAAAGCTTGTCGAAAGAAAGACGCGATTTTAGGCGCTGGCCCGTCCCCGTACCGTCCGACCCCAAGGAAGATCCCCCCGAGATGATCGACATCACGATAGAAAACTTCGAATCCGACCTGATCGGCGCGTCCATGCACACGCCGGTGCTGCTCGACATCTGGGCCGCACCATTCGGCCCAGATGTCGAG
>CAYPUS010000013.1:959-26808 GCA_964413815.1 uncultured Aquabacterium sp.
GTGCGGCCCCTGCAAGGCCTTAGGGCCCGTGCTGGAGCGCCTGGAAGAGGAATACGCCGGCCGCTTCATCCTGGCCAAGCTCAATGCCGACGAGCAGCCCGAGATCGCCGGCCAGCTCTCGCAGATGTTCGGCGTGCGCTCGATCCCGTTTTGCGTGATGTTCGCCGGGGGCCAGCCGGTCGATGGTTTTGTGGGCGCCCTGCCGGCCGAGAAGATCCGCGAATTTCTGGGCAAGCACCTGCCCGCCGGCGAAGGCGAGGACGAAGGCGCCGCGCCTGAGGAAGATGCCGACGAGGGCAGCGATGGCGCCGAGGCCAGCGGGCCGGAAGCGGCCATCGCCAAACTGCAAGACGCGCTGGCCAAGGACCCGGGCAACGACGAAGCCCGCTTCGATCTGATCAAGGTGCTGCTGGCCGAGGGCGCGCTGGAGGCCGCCCAGCACATCTTCTCGCCCATCGCGGGCCGTGCCAGCGGGCCGGTGCCCGAGGCCCGGGTGGCGGCCTTCGGACGCTACATCGAGGCGGCCCAGGCCGCACGGGGCGGCCGCTCGCCGCAGGAGCTCGATGCCGCCATCGCGGCCAACAAGCGCGATTTCGCCGCCCGCCTGGAGCTGGCGCAGATCTTCTGGGCGGCCGGCCAGCCGACGCAGGCCATGGAGGAGTTGCTGGAGATCATCATGCGCGACAAGGCCTGGAACGACGAGGCCGCGCGCAAGACCTACGTGGCCATCCTGGAGGTGATGACCAAGCCGCAGGCCAAGCCCGTGGCCGGCGCGCGCTCGCTGCCGGGCGCACCGGGTGGGCCTGGCGGCCCGGGTGGCCAGGGCGCCGCCGATGGCAAGCCGCGGCTGGAGATCGCCGGCAAGGTGGACGTGCCCGCGGCCGATCCGGTCATCGACCAGTACCGGCGCAAGCTCAGCATGGCGCTGTTCTGAGCGCCGAACACCGCCCCTCGCGCACCCGGCCTTGCGCCCTTCCCTGAGCCTTTGCCGGATCGGTCAGTCAGTCAGTCAGTCAGTCAACGCAGTACAGCCCCGCGAAAGCCCTGCACCATGACAGCCATCGCCACCGAACGCATCGACCTGCCCGCCAGCGGCGCGCAACGCCCCTTCCTGAGCTGCCTCGTGGCCGGTCCGCGGGGTGCGCCGCTGCTGCTCTTCCTGCACGGCTTTCCGGAGGCGGCGTTTGTGTGGGAGGGCCTCATCGCCCGCTACGCCGACCGCTACCGCTGTGTGGCGCCCAATCTGCGCGGCTATCCCGGCTCCTATGCGCCGGCCGATCCCGCGGCCTACCGCGCCAAGGTCGTGCTGCCCGACCTGGCCGCCCTGATCCAGCACGAAGCGCCCCGCGGCGGCCCCGCCGCCGCGGTGATCGCCCACGACTGGGGGGGCGCCCTGGCCTGGGGCCTGGCCGGCGTGGCGCCCCAGCTGATGCAGCGCCTGATCATCCTGAATGCGCCCCATCCGGGCATCTTTCTGGCCGCCCTGCGCGAGGACCCGGCGCAGCAGGCCGCCAGCGCCTACATGAACATGCTGCGCACGCCCGGCATCGAGTCCGCGCTCGCAGCCGATGACTTCGCGCGCATGTGGCCCTTCTTCGAACGCTTCGGCGGCGCCACCTGGCTGACGCCGGCCCTGCGCGAGCGCTATCGGCAGGCCTGGTCGGCCACACCCGTGGCCTCGGAAGACGGCGCGGCCACCGCCACCTCGGCCCTGACCGGCCCGCTGAACTACTACCGCGCCTCGCCGCTGTATCCCCCCACCTCGCCCCAGGACCCGGTCCACAACCTGGTGCTGCCGGCCGCCCTGCTGCACGTGCGCCTGCCCACCAGCGTGATCTGGGGCGAGGCCGACACGGCCCTGCCACCCAGCCTGCTCGACGGCTTGGCGCACTACGTGTCCGATCTGCACATCACCCGCCTGCCCGACGCAACGCACTGGCTGCTGCACGAAGCGCCGGATGCGGTCGCCCAGGCGGTCGACGCCGCCTTGCAGCGCTGAGCCACCCGCATCCAGCTTTCGACCATGGACCACGTCACCCTCGCCGAACTGAGCGACACGGACACGCCCGCCCTGATCACCCCCGCGGCGCTGATCAATGCCTTGCATGACGCTGCCCAGGGCGCCAGCGCCGACTGGCTGGTGCTCGATTGCCGCTTCAGCCTGGCCGACCCCAAGGCCGGCGCGGCGGCGCACGCCCAGGGCCACATCGCCGGCGCCCTGCATGCCGACCTGGACCGGGACCTGTCGGCGGCCAGGACGGGCCGCAACGGCAGGCACCCCCTGCCCACGCCCGAGGCCTTTGCCCAGACGCTGGGCCGCTGGGGGATCGCCCCCGCCACGCGCGTGGTGGCCTACGACGATGCGGGCGGCATGTTCGCCGCGCGTCTGTGGTGGATGCTGCGCTGGATCGGCCATGCGCGCGTGCAGGTGCTCGATGGCGGCTGGCAGGCCTGGCTGGCGGCCCAAGGCCCGGTCGACCAGCGCCAAGCCCCGCGTCAGGCGCTCAAGTTCAAAGCCCAGCCCCAAGCCAACTGGGTGGTGGGCGCCGACGAGGTGCTCGCGAACCTGGCCGCGACCCCGCCGGTGCAGCAGCTCATCGACGCCCGCGCGCCCGACCGCTTTCGCGGCGAGAACGAGACGCTGGACCCGGTCGGTGGCCACATCCCCGGGGCGCGCAACCGCTTCTTCCAGCTCAATTTGCAGGCCGACGGGCGCTTCAAGCCGGCAGCGGCCCTGCGCGCCGAGTTCGAGGCCTTGCTGGTGGACACGCCCATCGAGGCCGTCGTGCACCAGTGCGGCTCGGGCGTGACCGCCTGCCACAACCTGCTGGCCATGGCCCATGCGGGGCTGCCTGCGACGCGGCTGTATGCCGGCTCCTGGAGCGAGTGGTGCGCCGATCCCGCCCGCGCCGTGGCCACGGGCACGGCCACAGCCACGGCGCGGGACACGGCCGCCGGCAGCTGAGCCGGCACCCGCCGCTGAGCCTGCGCAGCCCGGCGTGGCGGGCCCGCGCCACCGCCTTGCGCCCTGTGAAAACGGCCGCCGAGTGGCCCGCCTCCGCCGACGAGCGGTTGGCGCGGGCGCGCCTGTCCGTCGGGCGGTGTCGCAACAAAAAGTAAGCGCCCGTTTGTACGTCGGATTTGTCACGGTTATCCGGCCTTCGCCCCCTGGGGGGCCAAACAAGAATCGCCAGCACGGGGACATGATTTCCCCAAGGCGGGCGGCTGTCTGGCCGCCGATGCCTGCAAGACATCCCTGCAAAAAAGGCGATTGCGATCATGAAGTACCGTGGTTTCACCCTCATCGAAGTGGCCGTCGTGATGGCCGTGCTGGCGCTGCTGCTGTTCGCGGCCGTCCCCACCATCGGCGCGGCGCTGGCCAATGCGCGCATCCGCAACACGACGGAATCCTTGCAAAGCGGGCTGCAGCTGGCGCGTGCCGAGGCCGTGCGCCGCAACCAGAACGTCTCGTTCTGGCTGGTCAGCACCAACACCCCCAACGCGCTCGACAACACCTGCACCTTGTCCAACACCAGCGGCTCGTGGGTGGTGAGCATCAATTCGCCACAGGGCAACTGCGGCGAGCCGCCCTCGACCACGTCCTCGCCCATGATCGTCAACGGCCGCGCCGTGGGTGATGGCGGCGGCAATGTGGTGATCTCCGCCCTGCAGACCGACGGCAGCACCGCCGCCACCCAGGTCACCTTCAACGGCTTCGGCCGTGTGGCCAACGCCGATGCCATCGGGCGCATCGACGTCGCGGGCCCCGACTCCGATCGCGAATACCGCCGCCTGCGCGTGGCCATCTCGCCGGCCGGCCTGGTGCGCATGTGCGACCCGGTGGTGAGCAACACCACCGACCCGCGCAAGTGCTGAACGCCAGGTCCCCGAGCAGGAGCCATCTCATGACGACGATCAAGAAAGCGCCCCGCCAACCCGGCCACCGCCACGCCCAGGGCGTCGCCCTGATCGAGGCGCTCGTGGCCATGCTGTTGTTCTCGCTGGGCGTGCTGGCCCTGGTGGGTCTGCAGACCTCGATGGTCAAGGCCCAGACCGATGCCAAGGTGCGCGCCGATGCCGCCTACCTGGCCAGCGAGGTGGTGGGCAAGATGTGGGCAGACCTGAGCAACATCGGTGGCTACAACGGCGAGGCCTGCGCCTCGCAGGTGCGCTGCAAGGAATGGCAGGACAAGGTGGCCACCATGCTGCCCAATGGCAGCGGCACCGTCACCGTCGACAGCGGCACCAACGATGTGACGGTGACGATCGGCTGGGAGTCGCCCGAACATGGCAGCGCCCACAACTACGTGACGCAAACGACCATCGTGGGCGCGGGGAGCTGACATGCGCCGAGTACCGCACACCACCGCGCGCGGCCAACAGGGCTTCACGCTGATCGAGATGATGATCGGCGTGGTGCTGGGCCTGCTGACCATGCTGGTCATCACACAGGTGACCGTGCAGGCCGAAGGCCGCAAGCGCACCGTCTCGATGGGCAGCGATGCGCAGGTCAATGGCTCGCTGGCGCTGTTCACCCTGCAACGCGACTTGCAGATGGCCGGCTATGGCGCGGCCGTCAACCCCGATGCGCTGGGCTGCGAGGTCAACGGCAAGTTCGACACGGGCGGCGAGGCCTTCAGCTTTGCGCTGGCGCCCGTGCTGATCACCGACGGCGCCAGCGGCGCGCCCGACACGATCCAGGTCCTGCAGGCGCGCACCCATCACTTCTCCGTGCCCATCAAGGTCATGGAGAACCACACGCAGACGGGCAATGCCTTCGTGGTGAATTCATCTTTGGGAGTCTCCGAAGGCGACATGATGATCGCCATCCCGAAGGTCCAGACACCGACCTCGGCCTGCGCCCTCTTCAGCGTGCACGGCAACGCCGGCTCGCCCAACACCATGCTGGGCCCGACCCGCATTCCTCACATCTACGGCGCCAACGGCAAGTGGAACCAGGCCAGCATCTTCCCGGCAGATGGCTACCCGGTCGAAAGCTACCTGATCAACATGGGGCAGATGGTGCACCGCGCCTATGGCGTCGATGACGCCCAGAACCTGATCGCCAAGGAGCGCTCGCCCAGCACCGGCGAGACGGTCAGCCAGGAGCTCTACCCGCAAATCGTCAACATCCAGGCCATGTACGGCAAGGACACCGATGGGGACGGCGTGGTCGACCGCTACGACAGCACCACGCCCACCACCAATGCGCAGTGGCAGCAGGTGCTCACCGTGCGCGTGGCCGTGGTGGCCCGCTCGAACCAGTTCGAGAAGGACAGCGTGACCACCAGCGCCCCGCTGTGGGATGTGGGCGGCAGCGCCACCATCGCCGATGTGACCACCGCCACCTGCAACGCGGGCAGCACCTGCATCGCGCTCAAGATCGACCACGTCACGGATTGGCAGCACTACCGCTACAAGGTCTACGAGACCATCGTGCCGCTGCGCAATGTGCTGTGGAACTCCTGAGAAGAGGCCATTCATGCGCACCCGCCCGCTTTCCCTTCACGCCCGACTGCCTCGCGCCCAGCGCGGCTCGGTGCTGCTGTTCGCGCTCATCACCCTGGTGGTGCTGATGGTGGCCACGATGGGCCTGGTCCGATCGGTGGACACCAGCGCCATGCTCATGGGCAACCTCGGCTTCAAGCAAGACGCCACCGCCACAGCGGACCGCGCCGCGCGCGTGGCCATCAAGTGGCTGTCGGACAACCGCGCGGCCATCAACTCCAGCGTGACCGAGCAAGGCTATTACGCCAGCACGCAGGAGTTGGCGGCGGACGGCTCGGCCAAGGCGCCCGTCGACGCCACCGGCAAGCAACTGTATGGCAACAACAACCGCCAGTTGATCGACTGGGACGACAACAACTGCCGCTCCGCCGAAAGTGGCACCTACACCGAGTGCAGCATCAAGCCGGCCAGCGCTGGTGAGATCAATGGCAACAAGGCCAGCTATGTGGTGTTCCGGCTGTGCTCCAAGGATGGCGACTACAACAACGACAGCAGCATCCACTGCGCCAAACCGATGAACACCGCCAGCACGGCCGCCTCCGGCCGCGGCGACCTGAACTACGCCGAGCCCACGCGCTTTACCAGCACGTCCGGCCCCTACTACCGCATCGTGGTGCGTGTTCTGGGGGCCCGCAACACGGCCAGCTTCACGGAAACCATCGTTCATTTCTGAACGGACAGGAAGTCGACGCCATGCAGATCCAACGACGCCTCCGAGCCTTCGCCCAGATCAGTGCCTTGATCGCCTTGCCTGCCTTGTTCGGCCTGCAAAGCGCGCAAGGCGGCGAAACCGACATCTCGAACCAGCCGCTGGCCACCCGCCCCGCCGTGCAGGCCAAGCCCAATCTGATGTTCATCCTCGATGACTCGGGTTCGATGAACTGGAGCTACATGCCCGACGATCTGGGCGCGTCCAACAACGCGACCGACGAGCCCTACACGAACTGGTTCGGCTACCGCGCGGCGCAATGCAACGGCGTGGCCTACGACCCCAAGACGACCTACGAGCCCCCGCTCAAGCACGACGGCAGCAAATACCCCAATGCCAACTTCTCGGCCGCCAAGCGCGATGGCTACGCCACCACCAGCACGACCGATGACCTGGATGGCAGCTACTACTACGACTACACCGGCAGCCAGCCGCGCATGGACTGGCGCTACACCAGCAGCGGCAAGATCGACAACACCTTCTACAAGGAGTGCTCGACCAAGGAAACCAGCGGCTCTTCGGTCTTCACGAAGGTGATTGTCAAGTCGACGTCCAGCGAAGCGCAGAACTACGCCAACTGGTACTCGTACTACCGCAAGCGCTACCTGCTGATGCGCACGGCCATGGGCCGCGCCCTGGCCAAGCTGGACAACAACTACCGGGTGGGCTTCTCGACCATCAATGACACCGGCATCACGGACGGCAGCAACCACTTCCGCGACATCAAGGACTTCGACGGCACGCAGCGCGAGCGGGTCTACGGCAGCCTGTACGGCTCCACGCCGAATGGCGGCACGCCGCTGCGCACCGCGCTGTCCAAGGCCGGGCGCTACTTCGCCAAGAAGGTGCCCAACCAGACGCACGACCCGATGCAGTACGCCTGCCAGCGCAACTACGCCCTGCTGTCGACGGACGGCTACTGGAACGGCGGCTCCGGGGTCAAGCTCGACGGCAAGACCGTGGGACAGCAAGATGGCACCGAAGACCGCCCCATGCGCGACGATTCGCAGGTCATCAAGGACGAGATCACCACCTTCCGCGCCGATGCCACGCGTTTTCGCGTGTCGAACGTGCAAGGCAGCTCCAGAACCTGGACCCGCACGAAGTACGTGGCCTCCGAGAAGGGGGCAAGCCCTTGCTCGAGCAACCGCTGGCGCGTGACCACCATCAACCAGCGCTACATCGAAACGCGCACGCAGCAGTTCACCACGAAGCAGACGGCCACGGCCACCTACACGCGCACGACCACGACCACGGACGGCGTTGTCACCGCCGGCCCGACCGACAGCACGGTGAGCTACGGCACCTTCAACAACGTCGGCTCGGCCACCACGGAGACCAGCGGCTCGGGGTCACCGACCAGCGACACCGGCTGGACCGACGTCTCGACCAGTACCAACTCTTGCAGCACCAGCCAGACGAAAGCCGCCGGCACGACCACCTACACCACCGCCAGCGCTGGCAGCTGGAGCAGCTGGACCCCGACGCTGAGCTACACCAACACCACCCCGACGCTGACGCCGTGGATCGCCAGCGGGCCCGTGATCATCGACCGATCCGACTCTGGCACGGCCAACACCCTGGCCGACGTGGCGCAGTACTACTACATCACCGACCTGCGCGACAAGGCGCACAACAACTGCTCTTCCAACAGCTCCGGCAGCGAACAGGATGTGTGCGACAACATCGTGCGGGCCACGGCCAAGGACCCGTCCGTCAAGCAGCACATGAACACCTTCACGATCGGCCTGGGCCTCAAAGGCACCCTGCCCTACGACGTGGACACGCTGGCCGGCCTGACGGACGGCTCCATCCAGTGGCCCTCGCCCAGCAATGCGGGCAGCACGACCAGCGGCAGCGGCGATGCCACCAACATCGATGACCTGTGGCACACGGCCATCAACGGACGCGGCGATTACTACTCCGCCCAAAGCGCCACCGAACTGAGCTCGGCCATCAATGCCGTGATGCAGTCCGTGGGCGAGGATGTCGGCGCCTCTTCGGCTGCCTCGACCAGCTCGCTGGAGCTGGTGGCCGGCGAGAACAACTATGTCTACCGCGCCAGCTACACCACCCGGTCCTGGTTCGGCGACCTGGAGGCCTTCACGCTCAATGGCAAGACGGCGGCCATCTCCCCGACGCCGAGCTGGTCGGCCCGCAAGCTGCTCGATGACATGAACCCCGATACCCGCCGGATCTACTTCAAGGGCAAGGGCGGCCTGACGGAGTTCACCTACGCCAACCTCGACGCCACGCAGCAAGCTTATTTCCGCGACTTCTGCACCCAGGCCGCAATGCCCGACCAGTGCACCACGATGTCGGCCGTCGACAAGGCCTACGCCAACGACGGCAACAAGCTGGTGAACTACCTGCGGGGCGCGCGCACCCACGAAAGCACGACCACCATCGGCACCGCCTCGGTGCCGGCGCTCTACCGCAAGCGCACCCACCTGCTGGGCGACATCATCAACGGCGCCCCCGTGCATGTGGGCAAGCCGCCGTTCTCGTATGCGGACACGGGTTACGCGGCCTTCGTGGCCGACAACATGAACCGCAAGCCGGTGGTCTATGTGGCGGCCAACGATGGCATGCTGCACGCCATCTCGGCCCAGGGCAACGACGGCGGCAAGGAGCTGTGGGCCTACATCCCCGGCTCGGTCATGCCCAATCTGTACCGCCTGGCCGACAACAACTACGCCAACGACCACCAGTACTACGTCGACGGCGCCCCGGTCATGGGCGACATCCAGGTGGACGGCGTCTGGAAGACCATCCTGGTGGGCGGCCTGGGCAAGGGCGGCAAGTCCTACTACGCGCTGGACATCACCGACCCGCAGAACCCGGTGGCCCTGTGGGAGTTCACCGATGCCAACATGGGCCTGAGCTACGGCAACCCCATCATCGCCAAGCGCGCCGATGGCACCTGGATCGTGGCTTTGACCTCCGGCTACAACAACGGCGGCGGCGACGGCAAGGGCCACCTGTACGTCCTGAACGCCGCCACCGGCGAGCTGCTGCTCGATCTGGTCACCAGCGCCGGCAGCAAGGCCACGCCCAGCGGCCTGGCCAAGATCAACGCCTGGGTGGACGACCCGAGCGACAACACGGCCAAGCGCTTCTACGGCGGCGACCAGTTGGGCAACGTCTGGCGCTTCGACATCGACAATCAGGTGCTGCCCCATCAGGCCGCCATGCTGCTGGCCGAGCTCAAGCTGAACGACGGCACGCCCCAGCCCATCACCACCAAGCCCGTGACGGCCGAGATCGCGAACAAGGCCGTGGTGATCGTGGCCACCGGCCGCTACATGGGCGACTCGGACATCACCGACACGACGCAGCAAGGCATCTACGCCATCAAGGACCCGCTGACGGCCACCGGCTGGGGCAATGTGCGCAACAACACCAACTTCGTGGTGCAGACGCTCACGCTCAACAACGCCGATCCGTCCAAGGCGACGCAGGCCAATGTCTCGACCTTGCCCGTGGACTGGGCCAGCAAGGCTGGCTGGCGCCTGGATCTGCCGCATTCGCGCGAACGCGTCTTCAGCAACATGGGCCTGCAACTGGGCACGCTGGCCATCGGCACGGCCATCCCCAGCGGCGATGCCTGTGCCTCGGGCGGCGCATCCTGGCGCTACTACCTGAACCTGGCCACCGGCTCGACCGTGGCCGACAACCCGGTGGGCGTGCTCTGGAGCGACCGGGCCCTGATCGTCGGCATCAGCTGGGTCAAGGACACGGATGGCAACGTCCGCATCATCTACCAGAACAGCGACAGCACCATCCTGACCGACGTGCCCCCGGTGGCGCCTTCGTCCGGCGCGGGCAGCGTCCACCGCACCTCGTGGCGCGAACTGGCCGATTGACGGGCCGATTGAGACCGCGTTTGCAGCCATGGATCCAGCCATCGCCCATCGTCTTGCAGGTTCCGCGGCAGCCGCCGCGGCCCTCCCGCAGCCCGCGGGTGCGGCCGGGCGATGGCGCGGCCCTCTGATGGCCTGTGCGCTGCTGTCGGTGGCCGCCCATGCGATGTTGCTGGACGCCCTGACAAGCGGCACGCTTGGCGGGTCATCGCGCGCGGCTGCCGCCGCGGCAACGGCCCCGGCACACTCAGCCCCGGCCCAGCAAAGCCGGGTGCCTGTGCAAGTCAGGATGCTCGCCCAAGCGCTTCGCCCATCCCCTGCGACCTCGGCATCGGCTGCGCAAGATGAAGCCGCGCCAACCCCGGTGGCGACGCCCACGGTTGAGGCCGCAGGCGTCAGCGCTGAAGCGCAAGCACTGGCGGTGGCCGAGCCGGACACCGCCCCCCCGGTGCCCTCGGCCTCGGCCAGCACAACGCTGGACACCTACATCCCCCGCCCCGAACTCACCCTGCCACCCGTGCGGCAAACCCCCGTGGTGCTGAGCGCGCCCGAGGAAGGTGACAGCGAACCGGCGCGGCGCGTCGGGGTGCTGGCGCTCTACATCGACGAAACCGGCCGCGTGCACCACATTGAGTCCGACGAGCCGCGGCTGCCGCCCCCTTATGAACGCGCGGCGCGCGAGGCCTTCATGACGGCCGTCTACACCCCCGGCCAGCTCGATGGCCGCGTGGTCAAGTCCCGCATCCGCGTCGAGGTCGTGTTCGACAACACGCCCCTGGACACCCCGTGACCGATTCCACACCGCGTTTCCCCTGGACCGTATACCGCGCAAGGGTGCCGAAAAGCCGGCATTTCTCACGGTAATCGAGCCTTACCGCGCACTGCCCCCATCACAGAATCCCTGGTGGGGGAACACCATTTCCCCAGAGTCGGAGTCCTTCCATGAAAACACCTTCCCAGACCCTTTCGCGGCGCCTCGCGCTGGGCTTCACCCTCATCGAGGTCATGATCGTCGTGGTCATCGTGGCCATCCTCGCCTCGGTCGCCTATCCCTCCTACCAGGACTACGTGACGCGCGGACGCATCCCCGAGGCCACGGCGGCGCTGTCGGCCTGGCAGGTGCGCATGGAGCAGTACTTCCAGGACAACCGCAGCTACCTGAGTGGTGCGAACTGCGGCGCCCGCAAGCCGGACGACACCACCAGCTTCACCTTCGACTGCGTCGACCAGACCCAGACAACCTTCACGCTGCAGGCCAACGGACGGGGCGCCATGAGCGGCTTCCAGTTCACCCTCAACCAAGACAATGTGCGCGCCACGCCGGGTGTTCCCTCGGGCTGGGGCAACGCCCAGACCAGTTGCTGGGTGAGCAAGCGAGGCAGTTGCTGATGCACGCTGCCAGCCCATGCCTGCCGACCGCCTCGTCGCCGCGCCCCGTGCGCGGCATGACGCTGGTCGAGCTGCTGGTGGGGCTGGCGGTGGTGGGCATCCTGCTGATGGCGGCGGCGCCCTCCTTGTTCGACTGGATCCGCAATCTGCAGATCCGCAGTGCGGCCGAATCCATCCTCAATGGCATCCAGTTGGCACGCACCGAAGCGGTCCGCCGCAACCTGCCCACGCGCTTTCAGCTGGTCAGCAGCCTGGATGCGCAATGCGCGGTGAGCGATGCGGGACGCCATTGGGTGGTCAACCTCGATGCCGACCGGGCCACCGACCCGGCCGGGCAATGCCACAAGGACAACAGCGAGACGGTGGCGCCCACCATCTTGCAGAAGGCCACGGCCGCCTCGGGCAGTGTTGTGGTCGTCGATGCCTCCGGCGGCAGCGCGGTCTATGCCTTCAACAGCGTCGGCCAGCAGATCAGCGTGGACGGCACGCCGCCCTTGCGGTTCAGCCAGATCGAGGTCCGCTCGGCCCAAGGGGATTGCGCCAAGGCCGATGGCTCGGGCGGCACGGTGCGCTGCCTGCGCATCGAGGTCGCGCGCGGTGGCCAGGCCCGCCTGTGCGACCCCGGTCTGGCCAAGACGGCCGCCAACCGCTCGCTGGCCTGCCAAGAGGATTGAGCCCAGAGGACCCCATACCCATCATGCGGCACCCCACCCCTCCTACCCCCCATGCGCCCGCCCGCCCAAGGCGCCGGCAGGGCGGCGTCATGCTGCTGGAAGCCTTGATCGCCATCCTGATCTTCTCGGTGGGGGTGCTGGCGATCGTGCGCCTGCAGGGTTATGCCGTCAAACAATCGACCGACGCGGAGTTCCGTTCGCTGGCCGCTGTGCTGGCCAATGACCTCATCAGCCGCATGTGGGGCACCGACCGGGCCCCCGAGACCTTGAAGACCGAGTTCGGCACGCCATCGGGCGGGGGCTACCAGGCCTGGTATGAAACGGTCGCGGCCTCGGGCCTGCCCAATGTGAGCGACACGAACGACCGGCCCACGGTCACCGTCGAGAATGCGCCGGGCCTGACTGACGCCACCCAGGTCACCATCACCATGACCTGGCGCTCGCCTGGCGACGACCCGGAAGATCCGCGTCACAGCTACGTCACCGCCGTGGTGCTCAAGCAGGACTGAACACCATGCGATCGCCCGCCCGCCTCCAGTCCGGCTTCAGCCTGATCGAGCTGATGATCGCCGTGGTCATCGGCATGGCCGCCGTCATCATCATGATGCAGATGCTGATGAACTCCGATACGGCCAAGCGCGTCACGGTGGGCGGCAACGATGCGCAGATCGCCGGCGCCATCGCGCTGTTCAACCTCGAGCGTGACATCCGCTCGGCCGGCTTCGGCATCCAGGCCGCGAACCTGCTGGGCTGCCCCTTGCGCTTGAAGACAGGCTCGGGCGCCACCGTCACCGTGCCGCTGAACCCGGTCACCATCAACGATGAAAGCCTGGTGCCGGCGGGCGATCCGAACACCGACACGCTGCTGCTGGTCCATGCCGGCACCGGCGAATCCGTGGACGGCGACCCGCTGGTCACCACATCCTCGGACAGCACCTACACCGTGGCCACCCCGGCCACCTTCCGCAAGGGCGAGCAGGTCGTGCTGCAGCGCGCCGACCGCCCCGAGATCGACTGCACCGTGACGCTGAACACCGTGCGCGACGTGGGCGGTGCCGGCCTGGCCGTGGACCAGGGCGTGCCGGGCTTTCCGGTTGGCAGCATCGTCTACAACCTGGGCCGGCTGACGGTGCGCGCCTATGCCATCCGCAACGGGAACCTGACCATGTGCGACTACACCGCGCACGACTGCCGCAACGCCGATGTGAACGATGCGGATGTGTGGGAGCCCATCGCCAGCAACATCGTGGCGTTGCGCGCGCAGTATGGCCGCGACCTGGCCAACCTCGGCACGGCCAGAAGCGGCAAGGTCACGGCCTTCACCCGGACCCGGCCGGGCGCCCCCGGTGCCGCCGACAGCGCCATCCCCCTGCAGTGCGCCTGGGCGCGCACGGTCTCGCTTCGCATTGGCCTGGTGGCACGCAACACGCACTACGACAAGACGCTCAGCGCCGAAGCCCGCGCCAAGTCGGGAGAGCCCCTGCCCCCACCGCCCACCTGGAGCGGCGCCCGCTCGCCGACCGCGCCTTCGGCCGTGCCCAACCAGGAGCCGGAGGACTTCGACCTGAGTCAGAGCATCGCATCACCCAGTTCGGACGACGAATGGCAGCGCTACCGCTACAAGAGCTTCGAGATCAGTGTGCCGCTGCGCAACATGCTGCTACAGGGAGACGACAGTTGCTGAGCCGCCGCCCTCTTTCCCTGCGCATGCACCCCCGCCGAAACGAGCGGGGTGTCGTGCTGCTGGTGGCCATCATCGCCCTGGTGGCGCTGACGCTGGCCGCGCTCGCGCTGACCCGCTCGGTCTACACCAGCAATGTGATCGCCGGCAACCTCGCCTTCCAGCGCTCGGCCACCCACTCGGCCGAACTGGGGCTGGAGGTGGCCATGCAGTGGCTGGAAGCCAGCAAGACCGAAACCGCCGGCAACTGCGGCGGGCCCAAGTTGTACTGCCACCAGGAAAAAGATGGCTATGCCGCCACGCGCCTGGGCGACGACCAGGTGCGCAGCTGGCTCGACTACTGGCAGATGTCCCTGGCGGCCACCGCTCGCACGCTGCCGCAAGATGCGGCGGGCAACACGGTGTCCTACGTCATTGAACGGATGTGTTCGTCCACGGGCAACCCACTGGACACCGCCACCAACACCTGCACGGTCTCCCCCCGGCCGTCTGCCAGCACCTGTTCGGGCGGCAGCAGCTGCGCGGGTGGCGAGAACAACGTGGCATCGCCGCCCCCGGTGTACTACCGCATCACCATCCTGGTCCGAGGTCCCCGCAACGCACAGAGCCTGGTGCAGGCCATGGTGTCGCTGTGAAGCACCTGATGGAGGAAACGACCATGCGCACCACCCGATCGACTGCCCTCCTTGGCCTGCTGGGCCTGGCTGCCAGCGCCATCATGACCGTGCTCCCGGGACCGGCCAGCGCCGCCGTCACGGACCTGAGCACCGTCCCGCTGCAGACGGCCACGCCGGTGGCCAAGCCCAACCTGCTGTTCATCCTCGACGACTCCGGCAGCATGGCCTGGGACTTCATGCCCGACTGGGCTGAGACCAACACCGACGCCCTGGCCCGCAACAGCGCCTTCAACGCCACGTACTACAACCCGGCGATCTACTATGAGCCGCCGCCCAAGCCCGATGGCAGCCGCTATCCGAGCATGACGGCAGGCACCACGAGCAACTGGACCCGCGTGCCCTTCGACGGCTTCGGCGTGCAGACGGCCCGCAGCACGGGCAATGTGCTGTTCACGAACCAGAACTCCGGCACCACGCAAAACCTGGTGGGCAATGCCTACTACTACGTCTTCATCCCCGGCGAGCACTGCACCGATCCCAACCTCAAGACCTGCGTCAGGGCCGACGCACCCACCACCACCCATCCCTACCCCGCGCTGCTGCGCTGGTGCAACACCTCCACCGACTGCCGCGCCACGCGCATCGAATCGGGCACGCGCACCTACACCAGCGCCCGCTATCCCGGCATGTCGCTGGGCCTGTTCCAAGGAAGCGTTCCTGGCCAGAACCAGCGCGTCAACATCGCCAGCAACAACAACAGCTACGCCTACCCCGGCACAGCCCGCAAGGCAGCCACCCGCAGCGACTGCCTGGGCGCCACCTGCACCTACGCCGAAGAGATGACCAACTTCGCGAACTGGTGGGCCTACTACCGCACCCGCATGCAAATGGCCAAGTCGGCCGCCGCCAGCGCGTTCACCAATGTGAACGAGAAGTTCCGCATCGGCTACATGAGCATCAACAACAACACGGGCAGCGATTTCCTGAACGTGCGCGATGTCGAGACGCTCGCCACCACCACCAGCCACCGCTTCCAGTGGTACAGCAAGCTCCTGGCCGCCGAGCCGGGCAGCTCGACCCCGCTGCGCACGGCCCTGTCGACGGCCGGCCGCTACTTCGCCAACAAGCTCACCAAGGTCAACGGGGTCAACACGACCGACCCGATGCAGTACGCCTGCCAGCGCAACTACACCATGCTGTCGACCGACGGCTACTGGAACGAGCGCAATGCCCCGACCGACGTGGGGGGGCAGGCCATCGGCGACACCGACAGCGGCAAGGACATCGAGCGCCCTTATTACGATGGCACACGCACCGGCAGCACGCTGGCCGATGTGGCGCAGTACTTCTATGCCACCGACCTGCGCTCGAGCGCCTTCGGCAACACCGTGGGGGCACTCAATCAGGATGTGGCCAGCAACAATGTGGACGACAAGCAGCAGCGCATGTACACCTCCACCATCGGCCTGGGCGCCAGTGGCTACATGCAGTACCGCGCGGACTATGACGTCGCCGGCACGGGCGACTACCACAGCGTGCTGCAGGGCGCCACCGCCACTAATGGCGTGTGCGGCTGGCAGAGCTCGGGCGCCTGCAACTGGCCCAAGGTCGTCTCCAACGAACAGACCACCATCGATGACCTGTGGCATGCCGCGGTCAATGGCCGCGGCCGCTATTACAGCGCCGCCAACCCGATCGAGCTGCGCGATGGCCTGCAGGCCTTCATCCAGGAAGCCGGCCGAGGAGGGGTCACCCAGGTGACGTCCCCCGCGGTCAGCAACCTGAACCTTACCAAGGATGACAACCTGGCCTTCGGCACCACCTACGCCGCCAACGCCTGGTTCGGCGAGGTCTTCGCCTACACGCTCGATCCGGTCACCGGCAACGCATCCACGTCCAACCTGTGGTCGCAATCGGAGCCCTTGTACGCGGGCGGTCCGTCCACCGCCCCGGCCCGCACGGTGCCCAAGCTGGAGACCATGGACCCGGCCGCGCGCAAGATCTACACCGCGGAGTTCACCGGGACCGAGCCCAAGCTCATCGAATTCAAATGGGGCAGCATGAGCAACGACACCAAGAGCCACTTCCGGGTCGGCGCCATCGGCACGCTGTCGCAGTTCTGTGCATCGGGCGCGGGCTGCCTGCAAGCCGGCGCGCGCATCGACTCGGACAACCCGGGCCGCGGCACCGGGGTGGGGGGCATCAACCTGGTCAACTTCCTGCGCGGCGATCGCAGCAACGAAGGCACGGACAACATCAGCTACTACCGCAAGCGCACCCATGTGCTGGGCGACGTCGTCAATGCGCAACCCATCTATGTGAGAAAGCCGCTGTTCAACTACCAGGACGCCGGCTATACCGAGTTCAAGCGCCAGCAGGAAAACCGCACCGCCATGCTCTATGTCGGCGCCAACGACGGCATGCTGCACGCCTTCGAGGCGCGGACCGGGGCCGAAGCCTGGGCCTACATCCCCTCGATGCTGCTGCCCCAGCTGCACAAGCTGGCTGACAAGGACTACGCCAACCGCCACCAGTTCTACGTCAACGGCACGCCGCGCCAGGGCGACATCTACCATGGCGACCGGTGGCGCACCATCCTCGTGGGCGGGCTGGGCCGCGGCGGACGGGGCTACTACGCCCTCGACATCACCGATGCCAAATCGCCGCCGAAGGTGCTGTGGGAGTTCTCGCACGACAGCAGCAAGGGTGCGCGCCACATCAGCGACCCCGACCTGGGCTACAGCTATGGCACGCCCGTCATCACGAAGCTGTCGGACGGCACCTGGGTCGTCATCGTCTCATCGGGCTACAACAACCTCTCGCCCGGATCGGGTCGTGGCATCGTCTGGGTGCTCGATGCCGCAACCGGCCGGGTCATCCGCAAGATCGACACCGGCGCGGGTGGCAGCACCGTGCAGCAAGGCTGCAACGCCAGCCCCTGCCCCGCTGGCCTCACGCACATCAAGGGCTTTTCCGACGCGGGTGACCGCAACAACCTGGTGACCCGCGTCTATGGTGGTGACCTGCTGGGCAATGTCTGGCGCATCGACCTCAGCCAGCTCACGAGCACGGGCGGCAGCGCACAGGTGACCAAGCTCACGACGCTGACCGCACCCAACGGCAGCCGCCAGCCTGTCACCTCGGCGCCGGAGCTGGGCAAGGTCAAGGGCATCGCCGTGGTTTACATCGGCACCGGCAGCTACCTGGGCCTTTCGGACCTGGGCAGCAGCGGCGTGCAGTCCTTCTATGCCATCAAGGACCCCTTGACGACGGTCGGCGAACAAAGCGCCGTGCACACGCCACCGCGCTCGCAGACCTGTGGCGCCGCCACAGACCGCAATTGCTTCGTCAAGCAGATCTACAAGGATGCCAATGGCGAGCGGACGGCCACCAGCACGCTGCAGAACAGTGCTGTTGAATTCCGGACCATGAATGGCTGGTATGTCGACCTGCCGCAAACCGGCGAGCGCCTCATCACCGAGCCCGAGCTGCAACTGGGCATCCTGGCCTTCGTGACCAGCGTGCCGGGTTCGGCCGAGGCGTGCAAGATCGGTGGCAGCAGCTACCTGCATTTCGTGGACTACGCTTCCGGCCTGACGCTCAAGGGCGAGTCGAGCATCGGCTACCCCATCTCAAGCGGCCTGGGCAGCGGCGTCATGATCGTCGGCACGAGTGACGGCAAGCTCGTCATCATGCCGGGCGGCGGCGCGAGACCGGACCGGATTCCCCCCACCGAGGGTGGCGATGACCCCTCTGGCACCAAGCCGCCCAACAAGAAGGTCGACCCGCCCGAGGGCCAAGGCACCCGCCGCGAACTGATCACCGACCGGTGAGCCGCCCGCCAGGGCCGGCATCACCGCGACATCATCGCGACATCGCCTCGTCGATCACTTCCAACCAGTGCTTGACCGGCGTGTTCGTGCCCGATTGCAGCTGCACGATGCAGCCGATGTTGGCGCTGGCGATCACATGGGGTTCGGTCGCCTCCAGGGCCTCGACCTTCAGGTCGCGCAACTGGCGTGAGAGCGTGGGCTGCAGCACGCTGTAGGCCCCACCCGCGCCGCAGCACTGATGGCTGTCCTTGGCGGCCAGCTTGACCTCGAAGCCCAGTTCACGCAGACCCATCTCGATCGGCCCCGGCCGCGCCGCGCCGCTGAGCTTTTGCGCGTGGCTGAGGCTGCAGGGCGGGTGGAAGGTGACAGAGCCCAGGCCGGCCTGGGCCAGCGTGCCCGTCTGCACCGCCCGCTTGCCCAGTCGGCGCTTGAGTGCCGGCAGCCAGCCGGGCAAGAGCTCGCCAGGGTCCTTGGCCAGCTCGGCCACGCGGCGGGCCTTGTTGGCGTAGGCCGGGTCATCGGCCAGCAGGCTGCCGTATTCCTTGACCCAGGCGCCGCAGCCCGATGCGTTGACCAAGATGGCCTCCACCGGCGCAGCCGCTTCGATGTAGGGCCACCAGGCATCGATGTTGCGGCGCGCGCGTTCCTTGGCGCCGGCTTCATCGCCCATGTGGCCTTGCACCGCGCCGCAGCAGCCGGATGCCTCGTCGACCACCGCGCGGATGCCCACGGCATCGAGCACACGCGCCGTGGCCGCGTCGATGTGGGGCCGCAGGCCCGGCTGCACGCAGCCCTTGAGCATGAGCATGCGGCGGGCATGCAGGCTTTTCATCGGATCGGGCCAGGCCGGCGGCGCCAGCGGCGGGCGCGCCGGGATGCGCTCGCGCAGCGAGGCGGGCATCAGCGGCCGCAGCGCCTGCCCCACCTGCAGCGCCGGCTTGAACCAGCGGGAGGGCATGAGGGTGCGCAGCCCCCATCGCAGCAGGCGTTCACCCATGGGTCGGGTCACCTGCGCATCGACCACCGGCTGGCCCACGGCCAGCAGCGTGTGGTACTGCACACCGGAGGGGCAGGTGCTCTCGCAATGGCGGCAGCCGATGCAGCGGTCCAGGTGCTCTTGCGTGGTGCGCGTCGGGGTCTGCCCTTCGAAGACCTGCTTCATCAGGTAGATGCGGCCACGCGGCCCGTCCAGCTCATTGCCGGTGACGCGGTAGGTCGGGCAGGTCGCGTTGCAAAAGCCGCAGTGCACGCACGTGCGAAGCACCGACTGGGCCGTTTGGCCTTCGGGCGTGGACGAATGGGGTTCGGCGAGGTGCGTCTGCATGGCAAAAGGAAATCATCAAGCCGCTTGCGCGGCCTCGCTGGGCCAAAGGCGGCCGGTGTCGAACACCCCGTGCGGATCAAAAGACCGCTGGACCTGCCTGTGCAGACGATGCTGCACCGGCGACCAGGCCGAAGCCGCCACCAGCGGCCCCTGCGCCACCGCGAAGAAAGGCTGCGCATGCCCGCCCACCTTGGCCACGCGCTCGTGCACGGCCGCCGCGGGCGCGGGCGTGCAAAGCCAGCGCAGGGCGCCGAACCATTCGGACAACTGCTCGCCGGGCAGGCCCAGCGGCGCGGTGGTGGGCGGCATCGACAGGCGCCACAGCGTCACGCCATGCTGGCCGGCCTGGGCCACGGCATGGCGGGCCCGCACGAAAAATTCATCGGTGTGGTCGCGCAAGCCCTGCCAGAATGCATCGGCCACGGGCGGGGCCAGCAACTCGCCCTTGCGCTCGCGGTAGAGGCGCTGCACGGCGCTGGCCACGGCCGCGCGCGCGCCGCGCAGGCGCACCAGCAGCATGCCGTCCCACCATGCCGAGGCATCCAGCGGCAAGGGCTGCGCGGCCCACTGGTTGACCTGGGCCAGGGCTTCGGCCTCGGCCAGTTCGAAGCGCATGGTCGCGGCCACGACGGGCTGCGGCATCACCTTGAGCGTGACATCCACGATGACCCCCAGGGTGCCCATGGAGCCGGCCATCAGCCGCGAGAGGTCGAAGCCGGCCACGTTCTTCATCACCGCCCCGCCGAAGGCCAGGGTCTCGCCCCGGCCCGTGAGCACGGTGCAGCCCAGCACGTGGTCGCGCACGGCGCCGCGCGAGACGCGCGCCGGTCCGCTGATGCCGCTGGCCACCACGCCGCCCACCGTGGCCCCGCTGCTTTGCGTCGGCGCGAAGCCATAGCGCGGCGGCTCGAAGGCGAGGTGCTGGCCTTGCGCGGCCAGCACGGCCTCGACTTCCTGCAAAGGCGTGCCGGCGCGCACGCGCATCACCAGTTCGCTGGGCTCATAGGCCTCGATGCCCTGCCAGGCGCGCGTATCCAGCACCTCGCCTTGCGACACATCGCCCAGGTGATCCTTGCTGCCGCCGCCCCGGATGCGCAGGCGCACGCGGCGTTCGGCGGCATCCTGGATCTGGTCGATCCAGGGTTGCCACGGAATCGGGGGGGAGGCCGCTTGCGCGGCCGGGTCGTGTTCAGCCATGATGGCGCAAGCATAAGCCAAGGCCACGCCCGCCCTGGCCTGGGCCCCCACCCTGTTTCAGTTTCGAACAGGGCCCACCGCCTCTCGCCGTACCCTCACCACCATGAAAGTCGCTGCATTGCAAATGGTGTCCACCCCCCGCGTGGACGAGAACATCCGCCAGGCCCGCGAGCTCATCGCCGCCGCCGCCCGGTCCGGCGCGGAACTGGTCGCCCTGCCCGAATACTTCTGCCTGATCGGCCAGCGAGACAGCGACAAGCTGGCCATCGCCGAGCCCCTGGCCGATGCGCAGGAACCGGACGCCAGCCGCGCGCCCTTGCAGCACATGCTGGCCCACGCCGCGCGCGAACACGGCGTCTGGGTCGTCGGCGGCACGTTGCCCATCGTCAGCCACGAGGCCGACCGCGTCTTCAACACCGTGCTGGTGTTCAACCCGAAGGGCCACCGCGTCGCCCGCTACGACAAGGTCCACCTCTTTTGCTTCGACGATGGCCAGCGCCAGTACAACGAAGCGGCCACCCTGACGCCCGGCACGCAGCCCGTGGCCTTCACGATGCGCGACCGGCGGGGCCGCGACTGGCGCATTGGCCTGAGCGTCTGCTACGACCTGCGCTTTCCCGAGCTCTTTCGCGAACTGGGGCGCAGCCAGGCGCTGGACCTCATCGTGCTGCCCGCCGCCTTCACCGACACCACGGGCAAGGCCCACTGGGAGCTGCTGCTGCGTGCCCGCGCGGTCGAGAACCTCTGCCATGTGCTGGCCCCCGCGCAAGGCGGCCTGCACGAGAACGGCCGGCGCACCTTCGGCCACTCGATGGCCATCGGGCCGTGGGGCGAGGTACTGGCCGTGCGCCAGGAAGACGGCGCCGGCGTGGTGCTGGCCGAGCTCGATGCGGTTCAGCAGCACACCTTGCGCACCCAACTGCCGGCCTTGACGCACCGGGTGCTGGCCTGAAGCCTCAGAACACCCGGGTCAGCGCCATCGACACCATGGCGCCCCGCCCCGGCGCGGGCTCGAAGTAGCGTTGGCTCGCCTCGTTGACGATGACCGAGCCCACGGTGTGCGCATTGGCCAGGTTCTCCACCCGCAGCAGCGCCTCGACACGCCAGTCGCCATAGGCCCGCTTCCAGCCTGCGCGCGCGGCCCACAGCTGGTAGCTGGGCGCGTAGTCGGTGCGCAGGTCATTGGCCCAGATGCGCCCGCTGTGGCGCCACTCCATCGCGGCATGCCACCCCATGGGCGCCCGCCAGACCAGCTCGGCAAAGGCCATGCGCCGAGGCACGCCGGGCAGGGCCCGGCCCGCGGGCACCGTGGTGGTGGCGCCGCCCGATGTGCTGGAGAACCCATCTTCGTAGTTGGCGCGCTGCCAGGTGGCGTTGGCGTTGAGCACCCAGGCCGGCGCCAGGCGCCATTGCCCCGCCGCCTCGATGCCGCGCCGCTGCGTGCGCCCGACGTTCTGGTACACGGCCCGCCCGCCGGCACTTTGCGCCACGGCGATCTCGTCCTCGGCATCGACCTGGTAGAGCGCCACCTGCCCGCTCACCGCCCCCCACGGGCCGCGCTGGGACCCGGTCTTGAGGCCGATTTCGGCGTGGTTCGCCTTTGACGCCTTGAGCGCCCGGTTCCATCCCGTGCTGCCGCCGGAAGTGCCTTGGTAGGCCACCTCGTTGAGCGTCGGGGTCTCGAAGCTGCGGCCCACGGTGGCATAGGCGCGGATCGCATCGTCGATGCGCCACAGCAGACTTGCCGTGGGCGTGGTCGCCTCGAAGGCCATGCGTCCGCTGTCATCGCCATTGCCCGGCACGATGTGGCGGTCGCTGGACTTGAAAGCCACATCGCTGTGGCGCAGGCCCACGCTGGCCTGCCACGCTGGATGCAGGTCCCACTGCGCCATCAGGTACTGGTCGTGGTTGCGCGCCGTGTTGTCCTCGTCACGGCGCAACTCGCCCAGCACGCCCAGGCGGATCGGGCTGACCGTGTCGTCGTAGTTCTCGAAGCCGCGCCGCCGCTCTTTCATCTGGTCCAGGCTGATGCCGCCGGTCAATGCCAAGGGCTTGTCCAGCAAGGTGGTCTGCAGCGTGTAGCGCGCATCCAGGCCGGCAAAGCGCCGCGCCAGATCGATCACGCCGCCCGGGTGCGCAGGGTTGTCCACCGCCCCGCTCATCTGCACGGCCCGCGGGATGCTCTGGAACTGCCGCACGTCGCGCGTGCCGCCATAGACCATCAGGCGCAGGGTGTCGCCGCGCATGCGCCGCTCGTAGACCGCGCCCAGCTGCGTGTTCTCGATGCGTTTGCGGGTGTCGTAGGCCAGGGCATTGCTGCCGGCCTGACGGGGGTCGGCGGCCCATTGCGCGGCCGTCAGGCCCAGCGGATCGGCCACCTCGGGCATCGTCAGGTGGCTGCCGATCAGGGTCAGGCTGGCGTCGGTGCCCAAGGCCCACTGCAGGCGCGCGCGGGCTTGCCGGCGCGTCATCTCGCTGTGCTGACGGTAGCCATCGCTGTCCGTCTGGCTGAGGTTGATCACGTAGTTGGTGGCGCCTTGCTGGCCGGCGGCCTTGAGCGAGGCCTTCTGCAGCCCATCGCGGCCACGGGCCAGGCCGGCACTCAGTTCAGGCCGAGGCGGCCCGTCCTGGCTGAACAGTTGCACCACGCCGCCCGAGGCATTGCCGTACAGCGCCGAAGCGGGCCCGCGCAGCACCTCGATGCGCTGCGCGCTGTCCAGGTCGAAGGACGAGGTCTGGCCCTGCCCGTCCGGCATGGTCAGGGGGATGCCATCCTCGTACAGCCGCACGCCCCGCACGCCGAAGGTTGAGCGCGCACCGAAGCCGCGGCTGCTGACCTGCAGGTCTTGCGCGAAGTTCTGGCGATTGAGCACGGCCACACCGGGCACCCTGGCCAATGCTTCCGACAGGTTGACCAGGGGACCGGCCTCGCGGATCTGCCCGGCAGGCACGACGTCGATGGCGGCGGCCACCTCGCCGGAGGCCTGAGGCAGGCGGGTGGCGGTCACCACCACCGCGCCCAGGGTCTGCTCTGGCTGCTGTTCATCCGGCAAGGTCTGCGCCAAGGCGGCCGACAGCGGCCAGGTGGCCAAGAGGATCAGGCCGCAGGCCCGGCGCAAGGGGAACGGGGGTCGGTCGCGTCGTGGGTGCATCGGAACGCCCATGGGTCACATGGCAGGAGGAGGAAGGAGGGTGCCATCTTGAAGACACCGCCGCGCCACCGCGCTCCATGTTTGTACCCAGCCTGTTCAGGGGGCGTTTTCTTTTGCGACAAGACCTCAGCTCGATGAGGGCGGGGCTTTCCAGTCGGCCATCACCACACTGTCGTCCATGCCGCGGGGGCCGGCGCTGCCGGGCTGGAGCAGGTCCAGGGCATGGCCTTCACGGAAATGCTTGCGATCGAAAAGCTTGAGTTGGGCTTCCATCGGCAGGTCGGTGATGCACAGCACATTGCGGCGGATCAGGGCGTCGATCAGGTCTTCCAGCACGCGCAGGAAGCTGGCATCCAGGGTGGCGAACTGCTGGGCCTCCGAGGTCTCACCCAGGAAGGCGCGTACATCGGGGTGCTCGGCGGGCAGCACCTGAGCGCCCACCACGGGATCCCGGTGCAGGCTGCAGACCTGGCCGGCGGCGTCGCGCAGAACGTAATACATGGGATCCTCGGCTCGCAAAAAGCTGTGAACTGGTCACGCTGATATCGGCCAGAACCTTGTGGATCTTGAGCCAGGCGGGGCGCAACAAAGGGAAGCGGACAGAAAAAATGGCCGCCGGTTGCCCGGCGGCCAAAGCTAGCTCAACGCCTCTGAACGTTGTGCTCTGGAGAAAGAGACACACACGCCAGCAAATATGCAAGGAGCAGGCCAGGTCTTGTCATGACCTCTGGCTCCACTTTGCACCACATCCGTGCCTGACACCCGCGCACGAAAGCCGGACGCATCCTGGCGCACCGGGCCGGCGCGATCAGCCCCCTTCGCGCGCCTTGGGCCCGCCGGGCTGCAACTGGCTGAGGATGCGCCGCTCGTTGCTGGAGACGCCGGCCACGGCGATCAAACGCTCGCGGTCCAGCACCTCGATGCGCCCATAGGCCACGCGCAGCACACCCTGGTCCTGCAGCGACTGCAGCACCTGGTTGGTGGTCTGGCGAGACAGGGACAGCATCAATCCCAACTGGCTCTGGCTGATGGGCACCACACAAGGGCCCTCGCCCGTCCGCAAGGCAGAAGCCTCGACCAGCCACACCAGGCGGCGCGCCAGCCGCGCCTCGGCGGGCAGCAGGGCCAGGTCTTCGATGCCGATGAACGTCAGGCGCAGGCGCAAGGCCATCAACACGCCCAACTCACGCCAATGCTGCGGCTTGCGCCCGAGCAGCGCCAGCAGTTCGGCCTGCGGCACATGCAGCAGCCGAACAGACCCTTCGGCCACGGCATTGTGGGTACGCGGCAACCGGTCGAACAAAGCGATCTCGCCAAACCAGCTCGGCGCATCGACCAGCGAAAGAATCGCCTCCTTGCCCGCCTCCGTCACCCCCGACACCCGCAGCGAGCCTTCGAGCATCGCGTAGAGCCCATCCGGCGCATCACCCCGAAAAAACAGATGCTCACCCGCCTGCAGCCGCCTGGGCGTGGCCAACGCCAGCAGATCCTGCTCAAAGTCCCGGGGGACGCTGCCAAACCAGGGATCCGCCCTCAACAAACCCAAGATATCCGGAGTGATCCATTCACGCATGACGCCATCATCGCATGCGTCACCGCACCCTCTCCGCCCGCCTCAACCCGATCCAGCAGGCACCACAGATCCGGCTCCGCCGGTCTGTCAGTGCCGCCCCCTGGGGGGCGCGCGAAGCGCGTAGGGGGGGTCAGAGTTGGCCGTAAGAGTGCAAGCCAGACAAGAACATGTTCACCCCCAGGAAGGCGAACGAGGTCACCAGCAAGCCCGCCAGCGCCCACCATGCCGCGAAGGTGCCGCGCAGGCCCTTCATCAGGCGCATGTGCAGCCAGGCGGCGTAGTTCAGCCAGACGATCAGCGCCCAGGTCTCCTTCGGGTCCCAGCCCCAG
>CAYPUS010000014.1:0-23634 GCA_964413815.1 uncultured Aquabacterium sp.
AAGGAGGAATACCTGCTGGCGGGGCCGCTGGAGAAGACCAACGAGCCCTACGCGGTGGCCAAGATCGCGGGGCTCAAGATGTGCGAGGCCTACAACGCGCAGTACGGCCGGCAGTACATCAGCGTCATGCCCACCAATCTGTACGGGCCCAACGACAACTACGACCTGAACAACAGCCACGTGCTGCCCGCGCTGATCCGCAAGGCCCACGAAGCCAAGCTGCGCGGCGACAAGAGCCTCACGGTGTGGGGCACGGGCACACCCAAGCGCGAGTTCCTCTATGCCGATGACCTGGCCGATGCCTGTGTCCATCTCATGGAGATGGGCTATGACGGCCCGCTGGTCAACATCGGGACCGGCACCGATGTCACCATCCGCGAGCTGGCAGAAATCGTGCTTAAGGTGGTGGACTTCCCCGGTGAACTCCAATTCGACACCAGCAAACCCGATGGCACCCCTCGCAAGTTGATGGATGTCTCCCGCCTGCGTGGGCTGGGCTGGCAGGCCCGCACCCCGCTGGAGGAAGGTATCCGCCTTGCCTATCAGGACTTCAGGAGCAAGCATGGCTAACGCCACTTATCTGCGCACCGCTGTGTTCGCGATCGCCATGGTCATTGGCGGCGTCGGAGCCCACCTCCTGAAGCCGCGGCCCATGTACACGCCCGAGTCGCCGCCGCCGGTCAACCTGACCCAGGCGGTCCCCGCGCAGTTCGGCGGCTGGCGCGAAGACACGCAGCGCCACACCATGATCGTGAGCCCCGAGGTCGAGCAGATGCTCAAGGACCTCTACAGTGACAATCTTTCGCGCACCTATGTCAATGCCCGCGGCGACCGCGTGATGCTGGCCCTGGCCTATGGCGCCGATCAAAGCCGTTCGCTGCAGGTACACAAGCCCGAAGTCTGCTATGAGGCCCAGGGCTTCAGGATCTCCGACACCCGCAAGGAAGCCGCCGCCACCGAGTTCGGCCCGCTGCCCGTGATGCGCGTGCTCACGACCAAGGGAAACAGGCAGGAGCCCGTCACCTACTGGATCCGCTCGGGTGACGCCATCGTGCGCGGCTGGTTCGAACAGAACGTGGCGCGGGTCAAGGCCGGCCTGGCGGGCTACCACCCGGACGGCATCCTTGTGCGCATCTCCACCCTGGATGCCAACACCCAGAACGCCTACGCCGTGCAGGACGCCTTCATCAAGGACTTGGTTGCGGCACTGCCGCCCGAGGGGCGCAGGATGCTGCTGGGTCATGACTTCATTTCCACGAACGCACAGCAGCACGCGGCTCTACCATGAAGGTCAGCATCGTCATCCGCACTTACAACGAGCAGAAGCACCTCGGTGCGCTGCTTGAGCGCATCGAGCAGCAGCATCGCGACGGTTTCGAGATCGAGACCGTCATCGTTGACTCCGGCTCGACCGATGACACGGTCCAGATCGCCAACCGCTATCCCACGCGGATCATTCCCATCAAGAAGGAAGAGTTTTCCTTCGGCCGTTCACTCAACATCGGCTGCGCGGCGGCCACTGGCGACATCCTGGTCTTCGTCAGCGGCCATTGCGTGCCCACGGGACCGCGCTGGATCGCCGACCTGATCTCGCCGCTGGGCAAGAACAATGTGGCCTACAGCTATGGCGGCCAGCTGGGCGACGACACCAGTCATTTCAGCGAAAAGCAGATCTTCGGCAAATACTTCCCAGGCACCGACAAAGTGCCCCAGGAAGGGTTCTACATCAACAACGCCAACGCGGCCCTGCTCAAGAGCGTGTGGAACGAGCACCGCTTTGATGAAGAACTGACCGGCCTGGAGGACATGCACCTGGCCAAGCGCCTGGTGGCCCAGGGCTACAAGATCGCGTATGTGGCCCGCGGTGCCGTCTACCACCTGCACAGCGAATCATGGGCCCAGGTACGCCGCCGCTTCGAGCGTGAGGCCATCGCCCTGCGCCACATCATGCCGGAGGTGGAGCTGGCCTGGACGGACGTGTTCCGCTACTTCTTCAGTGCGGTTTTCCTTGATATGGGGGCGGCCCTGCAGCAGCGCTGCCTGCGCCAGAACTTCAAGCACATCCTGCTCTATCGCTTCATGCAGTTCACCGGCTCTCACCGGGGCAACAACATGCATAGGCTGATCTCGCGCGAACTCAAGGAAAGCTACTTCTATCCGCGTTGAGCCCGCCAGGGGGCAAGTCGGGCAAGCCTGGGCGCCCAGGCGCCCGGCACCACCGGCGGCAAACCGGCCGCCCGCGCATCGTTTTGTCTTTGTCATCTGCAGTCATCACTTCATCATGTCCACCACCAAACCGCGCATCGTTGCACTGCTGCCCATGAAGGCCAACAGTGAACGCGTCAAGGGAAAGAACTTCCGCCTCTTCAATGGCAAACCGCTGTTCCAGTGGGTGCTCGACACCCTGCTCAGCGTCGAGGAAATCGATCTGGTCGTCATCAACACCGATGCGCGCCAGATCCTGGCCGACAACGGCCTGGTCGATCGCGAACGCGTCCTGATCCGCGACCGCAAGCCCGAGATCTGCGGCGACTTCGTCAGCATGAACCTGGTGCTGGCCGATGACGTGGCCAATGTGCCCGCCGACATCTACGCGATGACCCACACCACCAACCCGCTGCTGACGGCCGACACCATCCGCCAGGCGCTGGCGCTGCAGAAGGAAGGCATGGCCAGCGGCGCCCACGATTCGGTGTTCACCGTCAACAAGCACCAGACGCGCTTTTACCGCGCCGACATGAGCGCCGTGAACCACGACCCGGCCAACCTGATCCGCACGCAGGATCTGGAGCCCTGGTTCGAGGAAAACTCCAACCTCTTCGTCTTCAGCGGCGACAGCTTCCGCGCGGCCAACGCCCGCATCGGCAAGAAGCCGGTGATGCTGGAGCAGCGCAAGACCGAGTCCATCGACATCGACGATGCCGAGAGCTGGGAGATGGCCGAGGCCATGTCCATGTACACCTCGCGCAAGGGAGCCTGAGCCATGACGAAGATCCTGGTCACCTGCCCTCCCATGCTGCGCATGATCGACGAGTTCCGGCCCATCTTCGCCAAGGCCGGCGTCGAGATCACCACGCCCAACGTCGTGCAGACGCTGACGGTCGATGAACTCAAGGCCCTGGTGCCCCAGCATGACGGCTGGATCATCGGCGACGACCCCGCCACCCGCGAGGTGTTCGAGGCTGGCCGCAACGGCAATCTGAAGGCCGCCGTGAAGTGGGGCATCGGTGTCGACAACGTCGACTTCGCCGCCTGCAAGGACCTGGGTCTGCCCATCATCAACACGCCCAATATGTTCGGCGGCGAGGTCGCGGACGTGGCCATGTCCTACGTGCTGGCGCTGGCCCGCGAGACCTTCCTCATCGACCGCGGCATCCGTGCCGGTGGCTGGCCCAAGCCGCGCGGCATCTCCACCTCCGGCCGCACCATCGGCATCATCGGCATGGGCGACATCGGCCGCAACACGGCCAAGCGCGCGCTGGCGCACGACATGCAGGTCATCGCCTGGGACCCGGGCTTCGAGACGGCACCCGAAGGCCTCTCCGCCGTGCAGATGGCCCGGTGGCCCGAGCGCATCGGCGAATGCGATTTCCTGGTGTTCACCTGCTCGCTCAATGACAGGAACCGCCACATGCTCAATGCCGCGACCCTGGCCCAGGCCAAGGACGGTGTGCGCGTGGTCAACGTCGCGCGCGGGCCGCTGATCAAGGAAGCCGACCTCATCGACGCCATCCGCAGTGGCAAGGTGTACTCGGCCGCACTCGACGTGTTCGAGGTCGAGCCCCTGCCGATGGACTCGCCCCTGCGCGACTTCGAGCGCTGCATCCTGGGCTCGCACAACGGCTCGAACACCTCCGACGGCGTGGTGCGCGCCAGCCATCGCGCCATCGAGCTGCTGTTCGGCTTCCTCGGAGTCAAGGGATGAGCCAGCCGATCGCCGCCTCCGCACCCGCGGTGCCGTCCAACAAGACGGCATTGGTCACGGGCTGCCTGGGCGGCATCGGCCGCGCGCTGGTGCAGGCCTTCACCGAGGCCGGCTACACCGTGGTCGGCACGGATCTGGCGCAAACGCCTGCCGGCCCCGGCGCGCTGCCCCAGCACTACCTCAGCGCCGACCTGCTGCGCCTGTGCTCGGACACCGTCTACCGTCAAGACATCCTGGCCCGCATCACCGGCCTGGTGGGCGGCAAGCTGAACGTGTTGCTCAACAACGCGGCCTGGCAGGTGGTCAAGCCCCTTGGCGAGATCACCGCCGATGACTGGACGCGCACGCAAAGCGTCAACGTGACGGCGCCTTTCCTGCTGGTCCAGGGGCTGCTTGAACCGCTGGAGGCCGCACGCGGCAGCGTCATCAACATCGCCAGCATCCACGGCCAGTTGACCAAGCCCGAGTTCGTGGCCTATGCCACCAGCAAGACGGCCTTGGTCGGCATGACCCGCGCCATGGCGGTCGAGCTGGGCGCGCGCGTGCGGGTCAACGCCGTGTGCCCTGCCGCCATTGCCACGCCGATGCTCGTGGCCGGCTTCGACGGCAAGCCCGAGGCCTTCCGGGAATTGGCCGACATGCACCCCGTGGGCCGCGTGGGCGAACCCGAGGAAGTGGCCCGCACCTGCCTGCTGCTGGCGGACGAGCAACTGGGCTTTCTGACCGGCGCCTGTCTCGCGCTGGACGGCGGCATCGGGGCCCGCCTGCATGATCCTGTCTGAGAACGGGGTTCGCGCATGAAGGCCCTCGCGCTGCGCCTCTGGCATTCGCCGACCGTGATGACCTGGGGAAGCCTGGCTTCCCGGCTGCTGGGCGTCACGCTGGTGCTGCCGCTGGTGCTCGTCAAGTTCGCGCCGCCCGAGGTGGCCATCTGGCAGCTCTTCATCGCGCTCTACACGATGCAGATGCTGTTCGATTTCGGCCTGGCACCCACCTTCTCGCGCCTGCTGTCGTATGCGCGCGGTGGCGCCACCATGGCCGACATCGCCCACATGCGCCAAGCCGCGAAGCTGCCGGCCACCCCGCGTCCGGCCGACCCTCAGGTCCTGGCGCAGGTGTTCAGCGCCCAGCGCTGGCTGTATGCCCGCATCAGCGGCGGCGTCATGTTGCTCTTCCTGGTGCTGGGCACCATCGCGCTGGTCAAGCCCATCGCGCAGGTCGCCGATGCCCAGGAGGCCTGGCTGTGCTGGGCCGTGGTGCTGGCCACCTCGGTCTTCGGCTTCTGGGGCAACGGCTATGCCGCGGCCCTGCAGGGCATGGACCACATTGCCGTGGCCAGGCGCTGGGAAATCGCTTTCGCACTGGGTCAGATCGCCAGCGCCACCAGCGTGCTGCTGGCCGATGGCGGTCTGCTCTGGCTGGTGGTGGCCAATCAGATCTGGCTGGTGCTGGGTGCCATCCGCAACCGCATGCTGCTCAAGCGCCTGCACCCCGAGCTGTTCAGCCAAGCCGCCTATGCGCACCGCGAGGTGCTGGCCGTGCTCTGGCCGGCCGCCTGGCGCAGCGGCATCGGCGTGCTCATGAGCCAGGGCATCATCCAGGCCAGCGGCTTGATCTACGGCCAGCTGGCCGCGCCGGCTGAAGTGGCCTCCTACCTGCTGGCGCTGCGCTTCGTGACCATGGTCAGCCAGTTCTCGCAGGCGCCCTTCTACAGCAAGCTGCCGCTGCTGGCGCAGTTGCATGCACAGGGCCGCACGCAACAGCAGCTCGATGTCGCCTCACGCGGCATGCGCCTGTCGCACTGGGTCTTCGTTGCCGGCGCCGTCGGCGTGGGGCTGACGGCCGAATTCGCCCTCAAGCTCATCGGCAGCCACACGCCCTTCGTCAGCCACACCATGTGGCTGCTCGTGTGCGCGGCCTTCTTCGCAGAACGGCTGGGCGCCATGTACCTGCAGCTCTACAGCACCACCAACCACATCGTCTGGCACATCGCCAACGGCGTGACAGGGCTGCTGATGCTGGCCATCGGCGCCCTGCTCTACCCCGTCATCGGCATCGCGGCTTTCCCCACCGCCATGCTGGGCGCCTACCTGGGCTTCTACACCTGGTACGCCATCCGCCTTTCCGCCAACGCCTTCCAGTTCCGCTGGCTGTCTTTCGAGCGCCGCTGTGCGATGGCCCCCGCGGCCGTTGCCACCGTGTGCGGCGTGCTCTATCACTATGCCTTGCCTGGATCCTGACAACCCATGAGCAACGACCTCGCAACGCCCCTGCTGGCGCAGACCCCCACCATCAACCCCTACCGCACGGCCGCGGCCGAAGTGCTGCGCCGCCTGAAGTGGGACATGCAGCCCGAAGCCTGGGCTTCGCGCGCCAAGCTGCAGGCCTTTCGCGACATCCACAAGGGTGAGCGCGCCGTCATCCTGTGCAACGGCCCCAGCCTGCTCAAGAGCGACCTGTCGCTGCTCAAGGGCGTCAAGACATTCGGGCTCAACAAGATCAACATGCTGTTCGACAAGACGGACTTCCGGCCGAGCTACATCGCCTCCGTCAACCCCTTCGTCAACGAGCAGAACGCCGCCTTCTTCAACGAGACGGACATTCCCTTGTTCCTGCGCAACGACGCGATGCAGCACATCCGTGCCCGCAAGAACGTCGCCTTCCTCTACCCTGCCGCGCAGCAGAAGTTCGCCCGCGACTGCAGCATGAGCATCTACGAAGGCTACACGGTGACCTTCGTCGCCCTGCAGCTGGCCTACCACATGGGTTTTCAGGAAGTGGCCCTCATCGGCTGCGACCACAACTTCGCGCAAAGCGGGCCGGCCAACAAGACGGTGGTCTCGGGCGAGAAGGACGCCAGCCATTTCGATCCCAACTACTTTGCCGGAGGGGTGAAGTGGCAGTTGCCCGATCTGCTGCAAAGCGAGGTGTCCTACTCGATGGCCCGTGACGTCTTCGAAGGCAGCGGGCGCCGCGTGTTCAATTGCACCGAGGGCGGCAAGCTGGAGATCTTCCCGCGCATGCCGCTGGCGGAGTTCACGAGAAAAGCGCCATGACACTCCTTCTTTGGCTCGACGTGATGCTCTGGTTGTCCTTGCCGACAACCATGAACATCTCTCGTGTGCTGGACTCCGGGGGCACGCGTGTCTTCGCCTTTCTGAGCCTGATCCTCATCCTGGTGAACAACATGCTGCTCAAACCCGCCATGTCGGTGCAGCACAGCCATCGCCTCTATCGGGATCGGGTGGCCAACCATGCCCGACTGGGGCCCATCGTGGTCATCACCATCTTCACGGCGGTCCTGATGCCCAGCATCGTGCGTGCCATGGGCGTGTCCTACTCCTTGTCGAACGTCGTGGCCAACCTGGGCATCCTGGTGCTCATTCCCCTGAGTTTCGTCCTGTCGATGATCCAGGCCAAAACGGAAGATGACCGCCAGCTGATCCTCAATGCGGCCTTCCTGAGCCTGCCGCTGTTCGTGACGGTCAACGTCGTGGCGCTGGCCGCTGGCATCTCGAACCCGAACCGCGCCGAAGCCTCGGAGATGCTCATGGACGAGCGCATGAACCAGACGCTCGCGCTGGTCGGGATCTCCATGATGAGAACGTCCTTTCCGATCGCTTCGGGCACGAACGTCTTCGGGGCCGTTGCCGCGCTGTCTACCCTGATCTGCCTGTATTACACGGTGTATTCGCGGGGCGCGCCCCGGTGGTTCGCGCTGCTCGTGCTGCCGGTCAACATCGCCGCGCTGATTCTCACCGATGCGCGGGGGGCGACCGCGGCCACCATCCTGTGCGCCATGATGGCGGGCTGGGCGCTGCGCAACCCGCTGCGCATCCGGCTGCTCTACATCCCCGTTCTGCTGACGCCTTTCTTCCCCAGCATCGCCTACCGGCTCTTCGACCTGGCCAACAACTCCTCGGCCTTGTCCTTCCTGGTCCGCTCCGGCACCCAGGGTGCCCGGCTGGGCGTGGGCACGGGACGAGGTGAAATCTGGAATTACCTGACCACCCGATACCAGGACTTCCAATGGGAGCACCTCATCGGGTATGGCGCATTCGGGCACGTCTCATCGCGTCTGTCCGCCGGCTACGCATGGATCTTCAACGACATGGGCGTGACCTTGATGGGCAGCCACAACTCCTTCCTGCAGTACCTGATCGACACCGGCTACCTGGGCGCCCTCATCTGGCTCGGGCTGCTGCTGATGTTCGTCTACCAGAGTGAACAGCTGGTGCGCAGCGCCACGCCCAAGGCCTACAAGGCCGTCATCGTCAGCTTCACTTTCCTGTTGATCGTTCAATCTCAGACGGAGACCTTCGGCACCCTCTACACGCCGGAGATCCTGACCTTCCTCACCGTCGCCCTGCTGGCCATCGGCTTCCTGACCCGGTCCGGCGAAACCAGCCCGGCCAGCGCACCCAAGGCGGACAAGCGGTCCTCGTTCAGGTGGGGCCTGCCTGCCGTCCGCCCCATCCACACCACGAGGAAAAATGCCTAATCAGCTCGGATTTCTGGATGGCGTGCGGGGCTTGATGGCCCTGTGGGTGCTGGCATCCCATCTCATACAGCGAAGCGGCGGCCCCAACATCTTTCTGATCAAAGGCGGCATCGCCGTCGACGTCTTCATGCTGGTATCCGGCGTGCTGATGGCGCACAACTTCTACCGCCGCGAGCACAAGGAGCCCATGCATGAGCCCCAGACCTGGCTGCGGTTCTACATCCGCCGCTTCTTCCGCATCGCACCGCTTTACTACCTGCTGTTCTTCGTCGCCTGGGCCTTCGCTGAACCGCTTGCGGACATGGCCATGCAGCTGGGCGGCACCCGTGCCGACGTCCATGCCGCCGACGCATCGCCCTTGCTGAACTGGCTGCTTCACCTGAGCTTCACCTTCGGCCTGTTTCCGGCGTGGAGCTCCAGCAATGCGCTGCCTGACTGGAGCCTGTCGCTGGAGATGCAGTTCTACGCGCTGTTCCCCCTGCTGCTGGCGCTGATGCGCGCCAATGTGCTGACCTTCTTCCTGGTCGCCATCGGCACCTGCCACCTGGCCAAAGCGTTCATCTGCGTCTACACGCCACTGCCCAGCGGCTGCATCCTGTATCCCCAACCATCCGTTCTCGCGCTCAAGATCTCCTGCTTTGCGGCGGGCATGCTGCTGGTGCACCTCACGCTGGCCCACGGCAAGGCCCGCAGGCTCTTCATCGCCGCCTGTTTTGCGGTGCTGGTGGTCTACCTGCAGCGGCTGACCTTCAGCGCCCTGGCCATGGGACTGGGGCTGATCTACTACTTCAGCATGGTCCCGGGCCAGGCGCGCCTGGGGACGTGGGCCTCGCAATGGGCCAATCGCATCCTGGGCGGCGGGCCATTCAAGTTCTTCGGTGACATTTCCTACAGCGTCTACCTGTGTCACTTCCTCGTGCTGTTTCCTGTCCTGTCCCTGGCCAGGGGAGCGGGCTGGCTCGACCTGGATTCGGCATGGGCCCGATTCATGCTGGCCACGCTGCTGGTGACGCCGCCCACCGTGCTGGTGTCCTGGCTGCTCTACAAGTTCGTGGAAGTGCCCTTCATCAACTACGCCCGCAAGTTGACGCAAGGGCCGCTGCTCAACAAAACCCACATCGCATCCGCGCGAGGGCATTCGTGAAAGTCTCGATCATCACCATCGTCCGCAATGGCGAAAACCACGTCCGTCGCACCATCGAGAGCGTCCTGAAGCAGGACTACAAGAACTACGAGCACCTCTTCATCGATGGCGCATCGACCGACCGCACCATGCAGATCGCGCGCGAGTATGAGAGCCATTTCTCCGTGATGCTCAGCGAGCCCGACAAAGGCATCTCCGATGCCTGGAACAAGGGCATCAAGCTGGCCAAGGGCGACGTCATCGCGCTGCTCAATGCCGGCGACGAGTACTACCCCGATACGCTGAGCAAGGCCGTGCCGGTGCTGCAGGCGGGGGCCGACATGATCTACGGCGACACCGAACTGGTCAACGAAGCCGGCAAGGAGGTCTTCTTCAACAGCGGCAAGTTCCATCTGTGGAAGTACTCGTCGGGCTTCGGCCTGTATCACCCGTCGGTGATGGCGCGCAAGTCGCTGTACGACAAGATCGGCCTCTTCGACCTGCGCTTCAAGTACGCCATGGATTCGGACTGGATGACCCGCGCCGCCATGTCCGGGGCCAAGATCCAGAAGGCACCCCACCTCGTGCGCATGGTGGATGGCGGCGTGAGCGTGAAGATGCGCTTTGCGGCCTATGGCGAGCACCTGCAGGCCATGCAAGACCGCGGCGCCGGCGAGCGCACGGTCTACCTGTCCATGATGGCCAGCGGGCTGAGAGGCTTCGTGCGCGGCATGCTGCGCGGCGAACGCAAAGTCTGATCACCGCAAGCAACACAGCACAGGAGAGGCAGCCGCCATGGCCACCGATGTCGTACACCACAACCAGAGCTGGCAGACGCAAGCACAGGCCCCCCGCCTGACGGTCGTCGTGCCCTTCTTCAAGTACGACGTCGTGCCGCTGGCCCAACGGCTGCTCGCGCTGGCGCGTCCGCTGAAGGAGCCCGTGGCCATCGTGTTCGTCGACGATGCCTCGCCGGATCCGCAATGGTGGCAGGCGGTGTGGCAGGTGCTGGCGCAAAGCGATCTGCCCTGCGCGGTGGGCGTGCTGGGCCGCAACCGCGGACGCGCCAAGGTCCGCAACTACCTGGCCCAGATCACGTCCTCGCCCTATCTGCTCTACCTGGATGCCGACATGTGGCCCGACCGGGACGACTTCCTCGCGCGCTATCTGCAATGGCTGTCGGAGGGTGAGGTCGGCGTGATCTACGGCGGGCGCAGCGCCGACAAGGTCATCATGCAAGGCCCAGATTACGAACTGCACCGGGTCATGACCGAGCTGCGCGAAGCCCTGCCGGCCACGGTGCGCCGCGAGCAGCCGGCCTACAGCTTCTACTCGTGCAACTTCCTGGTCAGCCGCCACATCCTGAGCGCCTTCCCGCTGGACGAGGCTTTCACGGGCTGGGGCTGGGAGGATTGCGAATGGGCGCTGCGCGTGGCCGAGCAGTTCCCCATCCGCCATGAAGACAATCCCGCCAGCCACCTGGGTCTGCTGACGGTGGACCAGATCATCCAGAAATACGGCGAATCCATCGGCAACTTCCAGCGCATCCTGGCGATGCGTCCGGAGCTCATTCATTCCACCTCGCTCTACAAGGTGTCTCGCATGCTCGGCATCCTGCACCTGCACGGCATTGCCGGGCGCATCGCCAAACTGGCGGCGAAGGCGGCATGGCTGCCCATCCGCCTGCGCCTGGCGGGCCTGATGGTCTACAAGTCTTCGCTTTACGCACCCATCACACGTCAGTGAGGACCCGCCAGTGAAGATCTTGCTTTATGGCATCAACTTCGCGCCGGAGCTCACGGGCACGGGCAAGTACAGCGGCGAGATGGCGCAATGGCTGGCCAACAACGGCCACGTGGTCGACGTGGTGACGGCGCCGCCCTACTACCCTCAGTGGCGCGTGGCGCCCGGGTTTTCGGCGTGGAAGTTCGAACGCACGGCCATGGCCGACACCGACGAGCGGGTGCAGATCCTGCGTTGCCCGCTGTGGGTGCCGCGCAAGGTCACCAGCCTCACGCGCCTGCTTCACCTGGCCTCGTTTGCGCTCTCCAGTTCGCTGGGGCTGCTCTGGGGCCTGTCTCGCAAGCCCGATCTCGTCTTCGTCGTCGTGCCCACTTTGCTACAGGTGCCGCAGGCCTTCGTGCTGTCCCGCCTGGCCGGGGTGCCCAACTGGCTGCATGTGCAGGATTTCGAAGTCGATGCCGCGCTGGACATGGGCCTGGTGGCCGGCGGCGCCGGTCGTGGCGGCTTTCTGCGGCGCTCGGCCTGGTGGTTCGAATCCTTCTGGATGCGCAGGTTCGACCGGGTCTCCACCATCACCCCGTCCATGGTCAAACGCCTGATCGTCAAAGGGGTCGAGCAGGACAAGGTGGTGGAGTTGCCGAACTGGGTGAGCCTGGACGGCATCTTCCCCATCTCGCGTGCCGATTCCATGCGGGCGGAACTGGGCATCGGCGACGATCAGATCGTGGTGCTCTACTCCGGCAACATGGGCGAGAAGCAAGGTCTGGACATGGTCGTCGATGCTGCGGCCCGGCTCGATGGCCATCCCTCCATCCGCTTCGTGCTGGCCGGCACAGGTGCCGCACGCAAGCGGCTGCAGCGCGCTGCCGCCCACCTGCGCAACATCACCTGGCTGCCCTTGCAGCCCATCGAAAAACTCAATGCCCTGCTGGGCACCGCCGACATCCACGTCCTGCCCCAACGGGCCGACGCGGCAGACCTGGTCATGCCCTCCAAGCTGACCGGCATGCTGGCCAGCGGCCGCGCCATCGTGGGCACCGCCGCGGCGGACACGCAGCTGGGTGATGTGCTGGACAAGGTCGGCGTGCGCGTGGAGCCGGAGAACCTGGATGCGCTGGTTCAGGCCCTGAGCGCCCTGGCGGACGATCCACAGCGCCGCCATGAACTGGGCATGCGCGGCCGCCGCCATGCGGAAGAGACCCTGGACCAGCATGTGATCCTGCGGCGCTTCATCCAGGAAGTCGCCAGCGTCAAAGAGGTCTTGGTATGAAGTGGCATCTCCTCGTCAACCCGTCTTGCCAACTGGGGGAAGGGGTCTGCTGGTCCGCACAACGGCAGGCGGTGCTGTTCGTCGACATCCACGGCCGGCGGGTGCTGTCCTGGCACCTCGACAGCGGGCGCCTCGACGTCTGGCAAAGCCCCCAGCGCATCGGCTGGCTGATCGCCCGTGCGGGCCACCCCACTGAATTTCTTGCCGGCTTGCAGGAAGGCTTTGCCTTCGTGGACCTGGCCGGGCAAGGCGAACTGCAGCCGCGCTGGCTGGCCAAGCCCTTCGGCGGCCAGGCAAGCCTGCGACTCAACGACGCCAAGGCCGACCGCCACGGCCGCGTGTGGGCCGGCAGCATGAACAACGACGACGATGCGCAGGCACACGGTGTGCTGTTCAGGCTGGAGACGGATGGTCAGTTCGAGGTGGTGGACGAGGGCTTGCGGGTGGCCAATGGCCCAGCGATCAGCCCGGATGGCCGCCTGCTGCTGCACACCGACAGCGCGCGCCGTGTCATCCACGCCTTCGACCTGTCGCCCGACAGCGGCGCCGTGCGCAACAAGCGCGTCTGGCGGGCGTTTTCCGAATCGGAAGGCTATCCGGATGGCATGAACTTCGACAGCCAAGGACGCCTGTGGGTGGCCCACTGGGGAGCAGGTTTCGTGAGCCAGTTTGATCAGCATGGCACCCTGCTGAACCGGGTGCAATTGCCTGTCTCCAACGTCACCAATGTGGCGTTTGGCGGCCCGGCCCTGGACCGCCTGTTCGTCACCACGGCATGGCAGGGCCTGGATGCCGACCAGCGCAAAGCGGAGCCCCTGGCTGGCGCACTGTTTGAGATCACCGGCCACCAGGCCACCGGCCTGCCGCCCCTCAGCTTCGGAGGATGACCATGTCACGACCGCGCATGCAACTGTCCCACCGTGTTCCTGCGCTGTCATTCCTTGGCACCATGCTGGCCGTGGCGCCTCTGGGCGCAGCCTGGGCCGATGTCGTGATCCGGGTCAAGCCCGAGGAAGGCGCGGCCGGCCTGATGGCGGCGCTGCAGAAGGCGCGTGACCAGCGCGCCGTCAGCCAGGGGCGCGAGCCCATCCGCATCGTGCTGGCCCAAGGTCGCTACGTCCTGAGCGAACCCCTGGTGATCGGCAGCGCGGATTCGGGCACGGCGCGCGCGCCCCTGGTCATCGAAGCCGAGGAACCCGGCACCGCGGTGCTGACGGGTGGCCCGCAACTGGCCTTGAGCGGCAAAGCCAGCAGCCAGCGCTGGACCTTCGCCATCCCGAAGAACTACGGCGGGCCCACCGAGCAAACCGTGGGCCAGTTCTATGTGAATGGCCGGCGTGCGGTGCTGGCGCGCGAGCCCGATCAGGGCAACTGGTGGTTCGTTCAAGCCCCTTCCGCCGACACCTTGCCGATGTCGCCGGCCAATGCGCAGCGCGCACGCGAACTGCTCAAAGGGCACGAAGGCCGCGCCCTGGTGCAGGTGATGCAAAGCTGGACCTCCAGCGTGCACCGCGTGAGCGGCTTCACGCCCAATGCCGATGGTGTGCGTCTGCAGCCGCCGCCCAAATGGCCCTTGATGAAGTTCGGCACGGCGCAGCGCTACTTCATCGCCAACGTCCCGGGCGCCCTGAACGCGCCGGGCGAATGGCTGCCGTCCGGCGGACAGATCCAATACATTCCCAGTGCGGCCGACGGGGGTGGCAAGGCCGAAGACGCAGTGGCGGTCTGGCCCCGCCTGGGCACGCTGCTGAAGATCGAAGGCCATGGCGAGGACGACGACAGCCGCGTGCAACACGTCACCCTCAAGGGCCTGGCCTTTGCCTATACCGCGGCGCCCATCCCTGCCGGCGGATGGGCGGACCAGCAAGCCGCCCTGGACCGGCCGGCGGCCGTGGAGATCAACAACGCCAGCCACGTGCAGCTGAGCGCCTGCAAGTTCAGCCTGCTGGGCGGCCATGGCGCCTGGCTGCGCCGCAGCGTGCGAGACAGCGGCATCTCGAACTGCGTGTTCGACGACGTCGGCGCTGGCGCCATCAAGATCGGCGACGACCGGCGCGCCGGCGGCTCGCCCCCCACCGGCAAGATCACCGTGCAAGGCAATGCCATCTTCCACACGGGCCGGGACTTCCCCGGCGCGGTGGCCATCTGGATCGGCAAGTCCGGCGACAACGTCATCGCCAACAACGTGATCGGGCACACGTCCTACACCGGCATCTCGCTGGGCTGGACATGGGGCTTCGAGCCGCAGGGCGCCGACAACAACCAGATCAAGGACAACGTGCTGTTCGACATTGGCCAGGGCCAGCTGTCGGACCTGGGCGCCATCTACACATTGGGCGCGAGCAAAGGCACTCGCATCACCGGCAACTACATCCGACAGGTCCGGGACTATCCGCACTATGGCGCGGGCGCCTGGGGCATCTACAACGACGAAGGCACGAGCGGCATGACCGTCGAGAACAACCTCGTTGTCGGCACCCGCTCCGGCGGCTACCACCTGCACTATGGCCGCGACATCGACCTCAACCGCAACATCTTCGTTGGCGGCGAGCAGGCCGAGATCACCTGGTCCAATCCCGGTCGCAGCGGCACATGGCGCCTGAAGCAGGCCGCGACATCGCGGCGCAGCGCCAACGAAGCGCTGATGATCAACAGCACGCAGACCAAGCAGGCGCGCGCGCAGATGGGCCTGAGCGACGACCCCAACGAGCTCGCCTTCGCCGACATCCAGGCCGGCAGCGACATCACCGATGTGCGTGCAGCCGGCCAGCTCGCACCCCAGTATCAAGACCTGCTCAAGTCCGTGTTGCGCACGGCGCAAAGCAACATCTCCCACGCGAAAGGGCTGCCCATCGATGCCGCGGCCCTGCGCGTTCCCGCCTCGCCGAGCATCCCGACGCCACCTTTGATCGCCCGGCGCTGGGACTTCGCTGACATGCGCCCGGGCCGCCCCCCCGCCGGCTTGGCGTTCGAGCCGGATGGGGCCGGCGCCAACGCGATCCGGCTGGAGCGCAAGGGCACGCCCGATGGCGCTGAGCAAACCTGCCTGCTGCTGGAGGACGGGGCGGCAAGCCTGAAGAAGTACGAACCGTATGTCTTCGCCAAGCCAGGCTTTCCCACCGGGGGGGCCTCGGCCCGCTTCAGGATCCTGCTGGACGCGCACTCGCGCATCATCCATGAGTGGCGCGACCGCAATGGCGTGAACTACAAGAGCATCCTGAAATTCACGCTCTCGGCCGAACAGGGGCTGGAAGTCGGCGGCAAGGTGCTGGCGCCCTTGCAGGCAGGCGAATGGCTCGATGTCACCGTGGCCATGCCGGCGGGGGCCAACCCTGGCAGCTGGAACCTGAAGCTGACGGCAGGACAAGGCAAGCCACGCGAATGGTCAAACCTGCCCTTGGTCACGAAGCAGGTTCCCGTGTGGGGATGGGTGGGGTGGATTTCAGATGGCGTGGCGACCGCACGCACCTGCCTGGGCATGCTGGCCATCCAGCCCAGCGGACGCTGATCCACGCCAGCCCAAGCGCCAATGCAAACGGGGGGCCCTCAAGCCCCCCGCCATCAGCATCGGATTTCTCTCAGATCAATCGTTGCCGATCGTGAGCGTGCCCATGCAGGTCGTGCTGTTCGTCTTCGCTGCGGAGATGAAGAACACGGCCTTGGTCGTCGTCCAGTCCGCATCCAGCGGCTGCTGGTTCGGCAGGTTGTAGACCGAGCCATCGGCGTATTTGACACGCAGATCCCAGCTCGCATTCTTGCCTTGGCGTGCCGTCACCGTGACAGTGATCCACTGGCCCACCGGGAGGGGCGTCAACTTCTTGTAGTTGACCTCGATCCAGCCGCGTGCCGCCGAGAACACGATGCGCGGACCGCTCTTGTACGGATTGGCACGGAAGTCACGCCATTCATGGATGAACTCCGTGGCCGCATCCGCCTTGAGCGTGAAGGTGACCGTGGACGTGCCGGTGGCATAGTCCGTCTCCACGAGCGAGTAAGGCTCGTAGGAGTTGGACATGTTGGGGCTGTCCTTGAAGGCCAGGCATTGCTGCCCATCGCTGCCGCGAATGACGCTGATCAGATCGGGACGCTCGTTGGGAAGAATCCGCATCCCCGGTGCATTGCTGCCCAGATCAGCCGTGGCCGCATCGAACTCATAGATGCGCTTGGGCATGGCGCTGGGCGGCACGGCCCACCGCGCTGCGGGCGACATGTAAGGCGTGATCGGACCGGCAGACCAGTTCTGAGGCATGCCTGCGGGCAGCTTCACGACCGAGCCACCCTTGAGCAGCTTGGGCACATCCAGCACGTCTCCGGCCTGGATGGTCAGGTCATCCGCGACCACACAGCCATCGCCACACTCCTTGGGCGAGGAAACCCAGGGCAGGAACTGGCGAGACAGCAGGTTGCCGTCATAGACAGCCTGGATGGGCGTCATGCCATAGGAGATGAAGCCAGGCAAGGTCGGCGCCAGGTAATTGCGATCGAACAGCACCTGCCGGACCGGCTCGGACTTCGTGATCTTGACCTCGGCGTTGTTGCCGTGGGCCAGCACATTGTTCGAGACGGTGATGTCGCGACCATAGTGCATCACATAACCGCCGCTGTCCGTGCCCACCACGATGTTGCTGTCCATCAGGATGTGGCTGGAGCCTTCATCGTTGTAGAGGCCCCATGCCCCGGCGCCATACTGCTGGAAGCCCCGCACGTTCTTGATCACGTTGCCGGTGATCACCGTGCCATCCGACACACCCAGGGTGTAGATGCCGCCACCATCGCTCAGCGAGCTTTGCATGATGTCGTAGAGGAAGTTCCGCGAGATGGTGTTGTGGTGCGCCTTGCTCTCGCCATAGCCCCACGACCATCCCACCGAGATGCCGGTATAGGTCGTGTCGCCGATCAGGTTGTCCGAGACCGTGTTGTAGGAGCTTTGGCCCACCCACACGCCCACGCTGCCGGGGAACTGGAAGCCGGTCGCATGAATGCGGTTGCCGCGAATGACGTTGTAGCCGGTCGCATTGACGTCGGCGGGCTGGTTGGACATGCCGACCTTGATGCCGCCCGCACCCGTGTCATAGATCTCGCAACCGCTGACGGTCACGTTCTTGACGTTGTGGCGCAGCCAGATGCCGTAGCCACCCACGCGCGAGACTTCGCAGTCGCTCAGGGTGACGTTGCGCACGCTGTCCATCTGAATGGCCGGCTCGATCTCCGCGCCTGCCTGGCTGTCGTTGAAGCCCTCGGCCGGCATCGGCACCTGCGCATAGCGGAACTTCAGACCCTTGAAGTGAAGGTGCTCCACCCACTTGTTCGTGCTGGCCTGCGCACGCAGGTGCAGCAACTGGCGAACGCGCGGCAAGGCGAACACGACATCGGACTGCTTCTGCGCGGGATGCGGCAGATAAGTCAGACGGGCCGTGGCGCTGTCGTAGTACCACTCGCCCGCATCGTCCAGCGCCGTCGGCACGTTCTCGATGAAGTAGCGTTGCGCAAAGCCGAACTTGGAATGCAGGAAGGGCCACTTCGCCGGCGGCGACACCAGCACATCGCTGTTGCCATTGGTGGCCTGGATGCGGTGATGCCCGGCCATCCAGCTTTGGAGGGCGACCAGCACGGCTTCCGACTTTTGCCGGCCCGTCAAACCATTGAGGTAGGCCAGGGCTGCGGGCTCGGCCGTGAAGGCCTGCGTCTTGATGTCGGCGTCGTTGAGCACGCCGCCGCCATTCCAGGAGGTTACCGGCTTCTTGATATAGAAGAAGCTGCCCACATTGGGCGCGCGCGCCAGCACGGCTCGGCCACCGTTGACCCACAACTGGTCCACGGCCGTCACGCCGGTACTGGACAAATTGGCCGTCACCCGATCGCCACCCTTGTGCGTGCCCACCGGCACGGTCAGGAACGCGGCGCCGGAAATGACGGCCTTGCCCGGGGTTTGCGCTTCGACCGTGATGGGCGAATCCGCACGACCCGAGTGCTGGTAGCTCCAGACCCATGAAGAGCGCAGGAAGTAGGTGCCATTGGCCAACACGATGCGCAGAGGCAAGCGACCGGTGGTCTGCTTCATCCACGCGCTCTTGGCGATGCCCTCGGGCAGATCCTCCAAGGTGCTCACCACTTCGCCATTGGCCTTCTTCAGCACCGGAGATGTCCGGATGCCGTCGCCATTGTTGATGGGCGTCACCAGCACCGACTCAAATGTGGCCGGCGTGGGCGCGGCCTCTTCCGTGTCTGGCTCTTCCCCAGGCGTGGTCGGAGGCACCGAAGGCGTCCCGATAGGAGGCACATCAACGCTGCCTTGCGAACCACCACCTTGATTGGAGGAACCTGGAGGCAGTTCAGTCTCCGTTCCTCCACCACCACCGCCACCGCATGCCGATAGCGCAAGGGCTACCAACGCAACACTGACACGAATTCTGAACTGCTCACAACACCAAAACATCCCATTACACCCAATATTCCGCGATGTCAAAATTCTGACCGGAAGCCCATGTCAAGGGGGGTGAATGTTTCACACAAGCGGACAGCGATACAAAGAGTTGCGCTTGGCGATTGAGGGAAGACAAACCACCGTTTTCCAGCACCCAAAGGCGATGCCACGCCCCGGGATCAACCGGAACGTGAAAAATATCAGGGCAGTCTATCGACCGAAAAACAGGCGCAAAGGCGCCTGCGCCCCCTTGAACGGGGGGCTTTCAGGCCTGCGAGGCGTCAATCCGCGGCAGTGACGCGTGCGGCCTCTGAGGGTTCTCTCGTAAAGGCCCTTGCCAGCCAGCGGTGGAGGATGGCCTCCTTGGCCAGGGCGCTTTCGGCATACAGCCGCGCCTGGATGCCCAGGCCGCGGCGCAGCTCGGGATCGTCCGCGAGCTTGACGATGGACTCGACAAAGCTGTCCAGAGAGGCCGGATCGGCGATGCAGCCGCAGCGCGAGACTACCGTGGCGATTTCGGTGTCGCCGCGACAGGTGGCCACGACAGGACGGCCACTGGCCAGCATGCCCGTCAGCTTGGAAGGCAGGACAAGGTCTTCGGCATCGGCCGCCTGCGTCAACAGGTGCACATCGGCCATGCCGAGCAACTCGCCCAGCCTGGATTTGGGTTGCAAGGGCAGCAGGCGCACATTGCTCAAGTCTTTGCACGCGGCTTCCATCTCCGGGCGCATCACGCCGTCGCCGGCCACCACAAAGGTCAGATTTTCGCGATGCGCCAAAGCCCTGGCCGCGGCAGGAATGGCCAGCAGATTCTGCTTGGCACCCCAAGTCCCGGAATAAAGCAAGACAATATGGTCATCGGGAATGCCGAGTTCAGCGCGATAGGCGCTGGGGCGCTCCAGCGGCGCCACCCCATCGGTATCGACCCAATTCGGAAACAGCTCGATGTTCTGGGAATCCACGCCCTTGGCGCGCAGACGCTCCGTCATCTTGAGCGAAATCGAAGAAACCACATCGAAGCGGCGCATGATGGTGCGCTCCAGCCAGTAAGCAAACCGCTTGGTGCGCTGGCCCTTCAGGAAATTCATATTGAAGGCGACATCGACTTCCAAATCCTGGACATGCAGCCAAGCTTTCGCGCCGCTCATGCGCGCGGTCAGCCAGCCCATGGGCGCGCAGGCGATGGCCGGCGCCACCGTCAGCACGAGATCGGGCGACCAGAAGGCGTTGCGCACCATGCAGGGAATGGAGCTGATGGCGAAACTCAGGAGGTGCAGCACGCGCTTGGCACCCGTGGGGTGCGCGGGCACCCACAGCGGCGCGCGCCAGACATCGACGCCATTGAGGCGTTCACGGCGATAAGGGGGCCATTGGTAGCCCTCGGCGACTTTCCAGCTGGGGTAATACGGCGGGGCGGCCACGACGCGCACTTCGTGCCCGTTGGCGACCAGCCATTCGGCCATTTCCCCCGAGTATTTGCCGATACCCGTCGGTTCTGGCGCGTAGTTCGCACTATATAAAAGGATCTTCATCCCACGCCCCCTAAAGGCAGACTTATGTCACACTTTTCTTCGGGGAACCAGTGTAGTGCATGTCTTTTGCATTGCAACATACCCTTGGGCGCATCCCCCCTATCAGGGGCGTGAACGCAACTTGCGTACCCGGTTGGCTCAAAGAGAAATCTTCACGAAGAGAAACTCCGGGATATGTTTGATGATGGCCATGATTAACCGCCAGAAACCCGGTGTGTAAACCACGCGCCGGCCTTTGAGGATGGCCCGGTCGATGTCCTTGGCCACCTGGGCGGGCTTGGCCCACAGCGCGCCCTTCTTGAAAGTGGCCGTCATGGGCGTGTCGACGAAGCCGGGCTTGATCGTGATGACGTGCACGCCCTGCTTGGACAGGCGCTGGCGCAAGCCCGAGGCAAAAGCGGTCACCAGGGCCTTGGCGCTGCCGTAGACGTAGTTGCTCTGACGGCCGCGGTCACCCGCCACGGACGAGATCACCGCGATGGCACCATGTCCCTGACGCGCCAGCTGTTCGCCCGCCATGCCCATCAAGGAGACGACCGACAGGCCATTGGTGGATATCTCGCGGATGGCGTAGCCCTGCTCGGCCTGGGCGCGTGGCTGGTCGGTCAGCGTGCCATGGGCGATCAGGACGGTGTCGAGACCGCCCATGAAAGCCGTCGCCTCGGCCAGCAACTCTGCGTGCTTTTCGAAATCATTGGCGTCGAAGAGCTTGCTGCCGACCCTGCCGGCGCCCCGAGTCTTGAGGTCTTCCACGATCGATGCCAGTTGGGCCTCGTTGCGCGCGGCCAGGAACAGGGCGTCACCGCGCTGCGCCCACAGGCGTGCGCAGGCTTCCGCCATGGCGGAGGTGCCGCCGACGACGAGGATCTTTCTCATGATGGCTCCGAGACCCTGCGCCAGAAGCCGGAGCTGAAGCGGGGGTCGATGTAGGAAGTGAAGGCCTGCCACTGCGGGTAGCCGGATTGGAAGATCTGCGGGCCCATGCGGCCATCCTTGGCCGGATAGAGCCGCCCCTGCGCCTCCAGCACGATGCGATCGAGCGCACCGAACAGCGCGTGCAGGCGCGGCCCGGCGTTCGGAAAGTCGAGGGCCAGGGTCACGCCGGGTGCGGGGAAGGACAGCATCCCGGGCGATGGCACCGTGCCGAACTGCTTGAGCACAGCCAGGAAGGAGCCCATGCCGCTGGCCGCGATGGCCTCGAGCAATTGGCGCGTGGCCGCCAGCGCCTGCTCGGTCGGGATCACGCACTGGTATTGGTAGAAGCCGCGCGGGCCGTAGATGCGGTTCCACTCCAGCACCGCATCGAGCGGATAGAAGAAGGGGCGGTAGTGCTGCAGGCCGCGCGCCACATCGCCGCGCTGCTTGTTGAAGTACAAGGTGTTCAGCCCCTTGAGCGTCAAGGGGTTGAACAAGGACACCGGCGAGGTGAAGGGCACCTTGAGCGTGCCCCGACCCGGTGCCTGCGGCGGCTTCGATCCGGGCAGTGCGGGGTCGACCAGGGCCGGCGCGTGGTTGCCACGGTTGAACAGGCCGCGCCCCAGCTTGCGGCCTGCGAAGGCGCAATCGATCCAGGAGACGGTGTATTCGAAGTCACGCTCGGAAGCGGCGCTGAGTTCGAAGAACTCCTCCAGGCTGCGAAAGCGGATGGACTCGGCATCGATATAGGGATTGGCGATGCGCCGCAGCTGGATCTCGACCCAGGTGATCAGGCCTGTCAGGCCCAGGCCGCCGATGGTGGCGGCAAACCAGTCGGCGTTCTCGGTCGGCGAGCACACCCGCCGCGAGCCGTCCGAGCGCAGCAGTTCGAAGCCGCGAACGTGGTTGCCGAAACACCCGGCCACATGGTGGTTCTTGCCATGCACATCGTTGGCGACGGCGCCACCCAGGGTGACGAACTGCGTACCGGGCGTGACGGGCAGGAACCAGCCCTGCGGCACCACCAGGTTCAGGATGCTCGACAGCAGCACGCCCGCTTCGGCACGCAACACGCCGGTGGCGGGATCGAAGTGAATGAAGCGGTCAAGCTGGCCGGCCAACAGCAGGGCGCCCCCCGGGTTGAGGTTGCTGTCGCCATAGCTGCGCCCATTGCCGAAGGGCAAGGCGCTGCCTTCGTCGGCCGGCAGGTTCAAGGGCAGGTGACGGCTGGGCACGCCCAGGGTGTGGTGCGGCTCGTGCTGCACCCTTCCCCAAGAGGTGATGGCCTTGCTGGTGTTCATGCGTCGATCAGACAGCGAACCACAGCACCACGCCCGCGGCCACGCCCGTCAGCAGACTGATGCGGTCCTTGAGGGCGTAGACCAGGGGATCGTCGTGCATGCGGCCGCGATGGGTTTCCATCCAGATGCGGCTGACCCAGTACAACATGATGGGCACCAGGCCCCAGATCGCCTTGGGATGCTGATAGAGCAGGCTGACCTCGGGCGAGTTCACATACAGGGCCAGCACCAGGATGCTGAGGTAGCCCGAAGACGCGCCCAGGCTTTGCAGCAAGGCCAGGTCTTCCGTCTGGTAACCGCGGCCCTTGGCCTTGAGCTTGCCTTGCTGCCGCATCACGAACAGCTCGGCATAGCGCTTGACGATGGCCAGGCTCAGGAAGATGAAGATGGCGAACATCAGCAGCCAGAAGGACAGCTCGATCTGCGTGGCCGCGGCACCGGCGACGATGCGCACGGTGTAGAGGCCGGCCAGCGTCAGCACATCGATCATGACCAGGCGCTTGAGGCCGAAGGAATAGGCCAGCGTCACCACATAGTAGGCCGCCAGCACCCCCAGGAACTTGATCGGCAACAGCCACGAGATCAGCAGCGCGGCCGCCAGCAAGGCGGGTGCGGCCACGATGCCGAAGAGCAGGCTGATCTGCCCGGCCGCGAAGGGCCGGCGGCATTTGCTGTGGTGCTGGCGATCGGCCTCCAGATCCAGCATGTCATTGAGCAGGTAGACCGACGAGGCGCACAGGCTGAAGGCCACAAAGGCCAGCAGCGCATGCAGCAGCACCTGCGGATCCTGCAGCTGGTGGGCCGCGGCCACGGGCACGAAGATCAGCGCGTTCTTGGCCCACTGGTGCACGCGCAGTGCCTTCAGGATCGCCTTGGGGCCGCCGGGCATGGGTGCGAAGC